>NZLH01000244.1 GCA_002694155.1 Pusillimonas sp.
CGTTTGCAGGGGCTGTGAGCCCCTGTACCTGCTTTGCCCTAATGCCGTTCACTACTCGTCGTCATCCTCTTTTTCCCGTTCCGACGGTTTCATTCTTGACGCGACCAGCAGCCCCACTTCATACAGCACGCATAGGGGTACGGCCAGCATGAATTGGCTGATAACGTCAGGCGGGGTGACAATGGCGGCAATAACAAAGGCGCCCACAATAACGTAGCCGCGCGCGCTGCGTAGCTTCTGCACGCTAACCATGCCGCTTTTCACCAACAGCACCACGGCCACGGGTACCTCGAAGGTAATGCCAAAGGCCATGAACATGGTAATAACAAAGCTTACGTAGGCTTCGATATCGGGTGCAGGGGTAATAGATTGCGGTGCAAAACCCGAGATGAATTCAAAAACGGTTTTGAAGACGACGAAGTAACAAAACGCCATGCCCAGCAGGAACAAGATTGTGCCCGACAAAATAAGGGGTAGGGCCAGCTTTTGTTCGTGTTTGTATAGCCCGGGTGCGACAAAAGCCCAGGCTTGATACAGCACAATGGGTAAGGCCAGTACAAAAGCTGTAAGCAGGGTGACTTTTACGGGCACCATGAAGGGGGTAATAACCCCGGTAGCAATCATGCGGGTGCCGGTGGGCAGGGTGGCCAGCATGGGCTGGGCCAGAATGTCGTAAAGAAATGATGGCCCAGGGTACAGGAACAGAATAATGAAAATACCCAGAATGGCCCCCACGGCGCGAATCAGGCGCGTGCGAAGCTCGATAAGGTGCGAGACGAAGGATTCGGAGTTGCTTTCTTCTTCGGCTGTCACGTTGTGGTTCCGTTCTTCTTGTTGCTGTCGTCAGGCTGGTTGTTGTCGGCGTCAGGATTGCTGCTGGTGCTAATTTGCGCTGCTTTGTTGTCTGTGGGCCCTTCACCCGAAGTTTCTCCCGCACCGCTTTTGTCGCTTGTTTCACCGCGCATCGACGATTGAATAGATTTTTCAGTGTCTTTCAGTGTTTGCTCGGTGTCTTGCAGGGCCTTCTTGGCCTCTTCAAGCGGGTTGCGAATGGTGTTGCCGGCGTCATCTACCGAAGAGCGTACCGATTTGGCAGCATCTTCAATTTGCCCTTTCAGGCTGCCAATTTCAGCCGAATCCATTTCACGCTTAATGTCGGTTTTAACGTCGTTCACGTAGCGTTGGGCGCGGCCCAGCAGATGCCCAACGGTGCGGGCGACACCGGGAAGGCGTTCGGGGCCAATGACCAACAGCGCAATGACGCCGATGATCATGAGCTCGGTGAAGCTTAGACCAAACATGACGGTTTACGCGTCTTTCTTTTCTTTGGCCTGAACGTCGATGGTGTCGCTGTCTTCGGTCTTTTGTGTAACGGCTTCGGGCTTTTTGTCTTGCTCGTTTTCGCTGTTGGCGTCGTTCATGCCTTTCTTGAAGCCTTTAACGGCGCCGCCCAAGTCTTCGCCCATGTTGCGCAGTTTTTTGGTGCCGAACACCAGGGCCACAATAACCAGAACAATAAGCCAGTGCCAAATGCTGAAACTACCCATTTCAATCTCCGTAAGGCAGCAGGTTGCTGCACATTTGTTTATCTACTCATTCTAACCATTCTACCGAAGCGCGTGGCGGCTAACAGGGTAGGGAATGCGATAGTATGCTGTATATTTTTTGGCGTATTTGCCGCCCCCGCTTTTTGGGCGGGTATGCGCGGTGAATTACACGCCTCGTTTCGCTTTTTCTTCCAGGCCCGATACGCCTTCGCGTCGCGCCAGTTCATTCAGAATGTCTTCCGGGCGCACATTGTAATGCGCCAGCGCCACCAGGGTGTGAAACCATAAGTCGGCCGTTTCATACACAATTTTGTTGCGGTCGTTGTCTTTGGCGGCCATAACCAGTTCAGTGGCCTCTTCGCCAATTTTTTTCAGGAACGCATCGGGCCCTTTGGCCAGGAGCTTGGCAGTGTACGAGGCGCTGGGGTCGCCGCCGTTTTGCGGCAGGCGGCTTTCCAGTGTGTCGGCCAGCCGGGCCAGAATGTCTTGCGCGTTGGGCGTTGAGCTCATTTGTAGATTTGCTCCGGGTCTTTCAGCACGGGGTCGGTGGTGGTCCAGCTGGTTGTGTCCAGACGGCGAAAGAAGCAACTTTCGCGGCCGGTGTGGCAGGCAATGCCGCCTTCCTGTTTTACTTTCAGTAGGATGACGTCGCCGTCGCAGTCCAGGCGAATTTCTTTCACCTGTTGAACGTGGCCGGACTCTTCGCCTTTGCGCCACAGGCGCTGGCGCGAGCGCGACCAGTAAACCGCGCGTTGGGTTTGGGCGGTTTCAATCAGCGCGTCGCGGTTCATCCAGGCCACCATTAATAAGGTGCCGGTATCGGCGTCTTGGGCAATGGCGGGAATGAGGCCGTTGTTGTTGAAGTGCACGTCTTTTAACCAGGCTGGGCTGGCGGGTGCTTCCGTTGCACTGCTAATTTCCGACTGGCTCATAATTTGCCTCTTTGTGTTATAGCCGAACAGGGATGCCTTGCTGCGCCATGAGTTCTTTGGCTTCGCGTACGGTGTGGTCGCCAAAGTGAAAGATACTGGCAGCCAGCACGGCGCTGGCCCGGCCGGTGGTCACGCCATCTACCAGGTGTTGCAGGTTGCCTACGCCCCCCGATGCAATCACGGGGATAGGAACGGCGTCGGACACGGTACGGGTTAGGTTCAGGTCGAAACCCGATTTTGTGCCGTCGCGGTCCATGCTGGTTAGCAATATTTCGCCTGCCCCATACTCGGCCATTTTAACGGCCCATTCTACGGCGTCGATACCGGTGGCCTTGCGGCCCCCATGGGTAAAAATTTCCCACTTCAAGGGTTCGTCGGGTTTGGAAACCTGGCGCGCATCAATGGCCACCACAATACATTGCGACCCATGGTATTGCGAGGCTTCGCGTACCAGTTCAGGGTTGCTGACGGCCGCACTATTAATAGACACTTTATCGGCCCCGGCGTTCAGCAGGCGTTGAATATCGGCTACTTTGCGCACGCCGCCGCCAACGGTAAGGGGGATGAACACTTGTGACGCCACCGATTCGATAATGGGCAGAATCAGGTCGCGGTTGTCGCTGGTGGCGGTAATGTCTAAAAACGTCAGTTCGTCGGCGCCTTGTTCGTTGTAGCGACGCGCAATTTCCACCGGGTCGCCGGCGTCGACCAGGCCTACGAAGTTCACGCCTTTTACAACGCGCCCGGCGGTCACGTCCAGGCAGGGAATAATGCGCCGAGTGAGTTCGTTCGACGCCCGTACGCTGGGCGTAGCGCCTGCGCCGTTCGTGTTGGTGCTTGCGTTGAAATTGCCTGGTGACATGGCCTGATTCACTCGGTTTCGCCGTTCAATTCGTCGGCCAGGGTTTGCGCCGCGGCAAAATCCAGCGTGCCTTCGTAAAGGCTGCGGCCCAGAATGGCGCCTTCAACCCCTTCTTCCTCTACGGCACACAAGGCTTCAATGTCTTTCAGGTCGGTCACGCCGCCCGAAGCAATAACGGGAATGTTCACCGCTTGGGCCAGTTTCACGGTGGCGTCGATGTTCACGCCTTGCAGCATGCCGTCGCGGCCGATATCGGTGTAGATAATGGCTTCGCAGCCATAGTCTTCAAATTTCTTCGCCATGTCGATGACGTCGTGGCGGGTGAGTTTGCTCCAGCCGTCGGTGGCCACTTTACCTTCGCGTGCGTCTAGGCCAACAATAATATTGCCGGGGAAAGCACTGCATGCGTCGCGCAGGAAGCCGGGGTTTTTAATGGCCGCCGTACCGATAATGACGTACGACAAACCCAGATCCAGATACGCTTCAATGGTGTTCAGGTCGCGAATGCCACCGCCAATTTGCACGGGAATCTCGTCGTCGAGCGCTGCCAGAATGTTCTTGATGGCCGCCAGATTTTTTGGGCTGCCTGCTACGGCGCCGTTCAGATCAACCAGGTGCAGCCGGCGCGCGCCTTGGTCGAGCCATTCCGAGGCCATGGCCGCCGGGTCTTCCGAGAAAATGGTGGCGTCGTCCAGGTCGCCCTGGCGCAGGCGTACACAGTGTCCGTCTTTGAGGTCGATAGCGGGAATCAGAAGCATGATGGTTCAGGGCCAGTTTAAATTGCCGAATAGGTTGGCGTGTTTCGGTTAAAAAGTTAAAAACAAAAGGTTAAATAAAAAGTGTCTTGGTTTAATAAGCCTGGCACGTTATTAAGTGTCGGCCTTTGAAAATATAACAAACCGCTTAAGGGTTCCAGTCTACAAAGTTCCTATACAGGCGTAGGCCAGCGTCTGCGCTTTTTTCTGGGTGAAACTGCACGGCGAAAATGTTTTCCGCTGCCACGGCGCAGGTAAAGGGAATGCCGTAATGGCTTTCGCCCACGGTTAATGGGGCCTGGTCGGGCGCTACATAAAAGCTGTGTACGAAATAAAAGTGCGTACCGTCTTCAATGCCGCTCCACAAGGGGTGGCCCTGGGTTTGCCATACGCGGTTCCATCCCATGTGCGGTACTTTCAGCAGTTCGTGTTCGTTGTCGCCGTGTTGTTTCGATGAAGCGAATTCCGGGCCGGCGAACAGCTTTACTTTACCGGGGAAAATATTCAGGCAAGGGGTGTTGCCCTCTTCGCTGGTGGTAAACAGCATTTGTTCGCCCACGCATACGCCCAGCAGGGGTTTGCTGCGCGCGGCTTCTTCTACGGCGTCGCGCAGGCCCGATTCGTTCAGGGTGCGCATGCAGTCGGGCATGGCGCCCTGGCCGGGGAACACCACGCGCGAGGCGTTGCGAATGGATTGGGCGTCGCGGCAGATACGAATGTCGGCGTTGGGCGCGGCGGCGTGAAGGGCGCGGGCCACCGAGTGAAAGTTGCCCATACCGTAATCAACAATGGCAATGGTGTTCACAATAAAGCCTTACAGCGAGCCTTTGGTGGAGGGAATGGTGTTGCCAGCGCGCGGGTCAACTTCTGCGGCCATGCGCAGAGCGCGGCCGAACGCTTTGAAGACAGTTTCACATTGGTGGTGCGAATTGGTACCGCGCAGGTTGTCGATGTGCAGCGTTACCAAAGCGTGGTTCACGAAGCCCTGGAAGAATTCCTGGGTAAGGTCAACGTCGAACGAGCCAATGTGCGAGCGGGTGAACGGCACATGGAATTCCAGCCCGGGGCGGCCTGAAAAATCAATCACCACGCGTGACAGCGCTTCGTCGAGTGGCACGTAGGCGTGGCCATAGCGGCGCAGGCCTTTTTTGTCGCCCAC
>NZLH01000245.1 GCA_002694155.1 Pusillimonas sp.
CCAGTAGAGATTATAAAAGAGGATACGCAACTTAAACCTGATGTGGCAAACCAGGTAGTGCGGCGTTTAATTGAGCGCGACCAAGTGCCAATTATCACCGGCGTTACGTTTTCTAACATCATGATGGCAATCCATAAGACTGTCACAGATAACGAGGTGTTTCTAATAGGCTCTAACGCCGGACCTTCCCCAATTGCGGGGGCAGCTTGTTCACCCTATCAATTCTTAGTGTCTTGGCAGGTTGACCAACTAGCAGAGGTGTTTGGTGTGTATGCGAACGACAAAGGATATAAAAATGTCTACCTGATGGCACCAAACTATCAAGCTGGTAAGGATTTTCTCTCAGGGTTCAAGCGCACTTTCAAGGGTGAAATTGTTGATGAGGTTTATACACCGCTAAGTCAGCCGGACTTCTCAGCAGAATTAACGCAACTTAATGCGGCGAAACCTGATGCGGTATTTGTTTTCTACCCAGGAGGCTTGGGTATCAACTTTGTTAAACAGTATCAACAAGCTGGGTTGCTCGGTCGAGTTCCGTTGATGTCAGGTGGAGCGGTGGATGGAACGACGCTTCCAGCGCTACGAGAGACTGCCTTAGGTGTGCTGGGTGCATTCCCTTGGGGGCCGGATTTGGATAATGCTTCAAATAAGCAATTTGTGAAAGAGTTTGAGCAAAAGTATGGCCGTATTCCTGCGGCATTCGCAGCTCAGGCATATGACTCGGCTCTTTTATTAGACTCCGCAATTCGAAAAGTCAATGGTGACCTTTCTGACAAAAAAGCGTTCATGGATGCTTTAAAGGCCGCAGATTTCGACTCTGTTAGGGGTGAGTTTAAGTTTGGAAATAATAACTTTCCTATTCAAGACTTTCACATTCAGGAAGTTGCGATGGACGACAAAGGTCGAGTAAGCCTTAAGACAGTTGCCACTCCTTACAAAGGGCAGGCTGACTCTTACCATGATCAGTGTCCTATGAAGTAAGTTTATTACGAAACAACGAAAAGATTACTAATCATGACCACTTCACTCGTAATGACTCAATTGCTTAATGGTATCCAGCTCGGAGCACTGTTATTTCTAATGTCAGCTGGATTAACACTTGTATTTGGCATTATGAGTTTTGTCAATCTCTCGCATGGTTCGTTGTACATGATGGGTGCCTACTTTGCTGCGAGTGGTTATCAAGCCACTGATTCATTTTTGATCGCTGCTTTATTTGCGATAGTAGGCGGCCTTATCCTCGGGATCGTTGTAGAGCGACTTGTCGTGTCAAAAATGTATCGACGGGAGCACTTGGATCAGGTGCTAGTAACTTTTGGTTTGGTTTTGTTTTTTAATGAGATAGCGCGGATTGTATGGGGGCCTACTTCAGTTTATGCTGGAACGCCCCCCGCGTTTGACGGTTCCATTGCTTTAGGCGATGCGTCATATCCCACATATCGGTTATTGATCATAGCTGTAGCGTTCTTGATTAGCGCGGTGCTTTATATATTGATTCATCGAACGCGCGTTGGAATGATGATTAGGGCGAGTGCAAGTAGGCCCGATATAGTGAGTGCGCTCGGAGTCGATGGAAAACGATTGAAGTGTTGGGTTTTCGCGTCAGGTGCAGTTCTTGCTGCTATCGGTGGGTTGATGGCGGGGCCCATCACATCGGTACAACCAGGAATGGGAGAGCCGGTACTAATTATGACTCTTGTTGTAATAGTGACAGGTGGTATTGGTTCCATTCGAGGAGCCTTCTACGGGGCAATGATTATTGGAATAGTAGATACCGTTGGTCGTGCCTTTTTGCCCCTGTTGTTACGGGAGTTTTTGGAGCGTTCAGTGGCGCAGGCTGCGGGCCCGGCTATCGCATCGGTGTTGATCTATCTTTTTATGGCTTGTGTCTTGGCATTTCGTCCCAACGGCCTTTTTCCGGTGCGTCATGGTTAATTTAAAACTTCAGTATATGCGTACTCGTTGGCTGCCATTATTTTTGATGGTTGTACTGGCGGTACTACCTTTAATAACAACGTTAATAGGGCAAGATTATTACATTACGTTTGCTAGTCGCGTATTGGTAATTTGTATCGCTGCAGTTGGTCTAAATCTGGTTCTCGGCTATGGAGGCATGGTGAGTTTTGGACATGCTCTTTATGTTGGAATAGGGGCTTATGCTGTAGCTGTATTGTCAGACTTCGGTATTCTTTCTGGGCCGTTGCAACTTACATTGGCACTCTTGGTTGGTGGTTTGATTTCATTTTTTTTGGGATTAATTGCACTGCGCACTAGTGGTATAGCATTTATCATGATTACGCTTGCGTTTTCACAAATGTTTTACTACATCGTTATAAGCCTTAAGAATTATGGTGGTAATGACGGTATGGTTTTGGCCTCTCGAAGTGATTTGTTTGGCTTATCTCTTGAGAGCTCAACATCTTTCTACTACTTCGTCTTTATCTTTCTGGCACTATCGCTTTGGTTCACATATATGATCGCAAGATCAAGCTTCGGGTGGATTTTGCGAGGAAGCAAGCTTAATGCGCGTCGTATGACAGCGTTAGGGTACCCTGTGTTGCGTTATAGGGTTGTCGCCTATGTCATCTCAGCATTGATTTGCATAGTTGCGGGCTTTTTACTTGCAAACTTAACGCGGTTTGCCTCCCCTTCCTATCTGCAATGGTCCCTGTCTGGTGAATTGATTGTCATTGTTATGTTGGGAGGAGCTGCTACCGTGTTTGGGCCATTGTATGGCGCGATTACGCTGTTGGTACTCGAAGAGCTTCTCGCCAATGCGGCACTTCCATTTTTGCCTGCAACTTTCAACGATTTCGTTGGCTCACATTTCATGGGGTTCATCGGTCTTTTTATTGTTCTGATGGCGATGGGAACGCGGGAAGGGCTTTCTGGGTTGATTGTTAGAAAGGCGGACAAATGAACCAGTTACTCAAAGTTGAAGGTTTAGTAAAAAGCTTTCGAGGAGTTCGTGCTTCTGATGGAGTTAACTTTGAAGTGCGAGCAGGCGAGATACATGCCGTTATAGGGCCAAACGGAGCTGGTAAAACAACTTTAATTAATCAGTTGATGGGCGAGGTTAAACCTGATTCAGGAAAGATCATTCTAGACGGGCACGACATCACGTATGAGTCTCCTCGGTATCGATCTGTGTTGGGTATGGCGCGATCTTTTCAGATTACAGCAGTCTTTGATGATCTTAATGTTTTGGAGAATATTTCGATAGCCGTTCTGTCGGTACGTAGAGGGTTCGGTATGAATCTTTTTGATGATATTGCCGCAGATAGAGATATTTCAGAAGCAGCGCTTAAGTGTATTGAAATGGTCGGACTTTCGGAAATGGTTGATGTTCGCGCGGGTGATTTGGCGCATGGCGCTCGACGACAACTAGAACTCGCCATGGTCGTGGCAACTAAACCTCGAATCATGCTATTGGATGAACCAATGGCTGGAACGGGTCCGGGTGAGTCTCGTGAGATTGTTGACTTGTTGCGGCGTATTCGTACAGATGCGGCGATCGTATTGATAGAGCATGATTTAGACGCAGTTTTTGCTTTAGCTGATCGAATCAGTGTGCTTGTTTACGGTAAGGTTATTGCAACAGGTAGTTGTGATGAAATTCGAAACAATGATGCTGTTCGTGAAGCATACATCGGTGACGAGGAGTACGTACTGTGACCAAATCTCTAATTACTGTTCGAGATTTGCGGGCCTGTTACGGAAGTAGCCCCGTGTTATTTGGGGTTAATTTAAACATCGACAGGGGGGAGTTTATTACGTTGCTCGGTCGTAATGGGATGGGTAAGTCTACGTTTATAAAGGCGTTGCTTGGCATGCTTTCGCCTAGTGGTGGTTCGATCATCTTTGATGGAAAAGAGATTACAGGTAGGCCTGATTATGAAAACGCTCAGATGGGTATTGGCTTGGTACCAGAAGGGCGCGGAATTTTCCCAAATCTGACAGTCCGAGAAAATTTGCTCGTCACTGAAATTCGGCGTCAGTCATCAGATAAGAGTTGGACCTTGGAGCGTGTATACGACATGTTTCCAAGACTATTTGAGCGCGAAAAAAATCTCGGTAGCGATCTTTCTGGTGGAGAACAACAGATGTTAGCAATTGGTCGTGCTCTCATGACAAATCCGAAACTTTTAATTTTAGATGAAGCTACTGAAGGGTTGGCGCCGATGATTCGAAAGGATATCTGGCTCTGTTTGCGGCGATTGAAAGCCGAAGGTATGACCATGCTTGTTATCGATAAGAATTTGAAGCCACTTTTGCA
>NZLH01000246.1 GCA_002694155.1 Pusillimonas sp.
AACGTCGTCTAGCGTATTAATACCAAGATCGGGCATGCCCAGCGAGCCCGCAGCCACGCCACCGCCCGACAAGTATATGGCGCGAAACCCGGCTTGTTGTGCCAGCAGAGCATGGTTGGCGTTGATGGCGCCAATTACTTGAAGCGGGGATTCTTGAGAAAGGGCTGTGCGAAAACAAGCACCTGGGGATGTAGCGGAACTCATAAGTTAATCACCTGAAAAAAAGGCCTCGTAAAGAGGCCTTTAGTGTGAAGGTAGCAATACCTGGCGCAAAAGGCCTGCGATTAATTCAACAGATCTTTAACGCCGTCACGCTCTTCAAGCAGTTCGTTCAACGTTTTGTCCATGCGCTCGCGCGAGAAGGCGTCGATTTCCAGCCCTTCGACAATTTTGTACTTGCCGTTTTCAGTGGTAACCGGGAAGCCGTACATAATGCCTTCGGGAATGCCATAGGAACCATCCGAGGGGATGCCCATGGTGACCCAGTTGCCGTTCGAGCCTAATACCCAATCGCGAACGTGATCAATGGCGGCATTCGCGGCGGAAGCGGCAGACGATAAACCACGGGCTTCGATAATGGCGGCGCCACGCTTGCCTACAGTGGGAATAAAGGTGTCGCGGTTCCAGGCGTCATCGTTGATCAGTTCGGCCAGCTTATCGCCGTTTGCAGTGGCAAAACGGATGTCGGGGTACATAGTGGGGGAATGATTGCCCCAAACGATCAGTTTTTCAATATCGGCCACTTTCTTGCCTGATTTTTCAGCCAATTGTGACAGGGCACGGTTGTGGTCAAGGCGCAGCATGGCGGTGAAGTTTTCTGCTGGCAGGTCGGGGGCCGACTTCATTGCTATGTAAGCATTGGTGTTGGCGGGGTTGCCCACAACCAGAACCTTCACATCGCGCGAAGCTACGTCGTTCAATGCTTTACCTTGTTCGGTGAAGATTTTGGCGTTCATTTGCAGCAAGTCTTTGCGTTCCATGCCAGGGCCGCGAGGGCGCGAACCAACCAGCAAAGCAACGTCGGCATCTTTAAACGCTTCACGTGGGTCGCTGTGCGCTGTCATGCTTTCAAGCAACGGAAATGCGCAGTCGTCCAGTTCCATCATGACGCCTTTCAGCGCTTTTTGTGCTTTTTCGTCTGGGATTTCCAGTAGTTGCAGAATAACTGGCTGGTCTTTACCCAGCATTTCGCCGGAAGCGATGCGGAACAATAGTGCGTAACCAATTTGGCCGGCAGCGCCGGTTACGGCAACGCGCATAGCGGGTTTTGACATGAGCAAATCTCCGAAGTAGTTGAAAACAGAATTAAGTTGGTAACTTAACTCTGCAGTTTAAATCGTTTGAAGATTAGAGGAAATTGCTGTTGCCGTCAAATATCTTATATCTTATATAAGACAAAAGAGTATTAGACAGAAAACGCGAACCGTGCGAGAATGGCGGGCGTTTTTGAATCCGGTGCTTTGCACAGAATCCTGTTACAGGTATGGCTGATCATTCTTCCATCGACGATGCGGTTATGGCGGGTCGCGCGGCAAGTAGCGCGGCCTACAGCCCGTTGTATCAGCAAATCAAGGCGTTGTTGTTGCAAAGCCTTGATCAGGGTGAATGGAAGCCGGGTGAAGCCATTCCCAGCGAGTTTGAGCTGGCAGCGCGGTTTAACGTTAGCCAGGGTACGGTGCGCAAAGCAATTGATGAATTGGCTGCCGATCACTTGCTGATTCGCCGGCAGGGTAAAGGCACGTTTGTGGCCACGCACAAC
This sequence comes from Pusillimonas sp., assembly GCA_002694155.1. Taxonomy (GTDB): domain Bacteria; phylum Pseudomonadota; class Gammaproteobacteria; order Burkholderiales; family Burkholderiaceae_B; genus Neopusillimonas. Next base: position 1,760 of record NZLH01000246.1, read on the forward strand.
GAAGCAAAGGTGCGGTTTCGTTTTCTGCGGCTTACCCCCGACGATAGCAAAGTCAAGCCGTCCAGCAGCCGAATTATCGATTGCAGGCGCGTTAAGGCGCCGGTCGATATTGCTCGATTACTAGATTTGCGCCCATCTGATAGTGTGGTGAATGTTCGTCGTGTACTGTCTTTCGAACAAACGCCCACCATTCTTGATGACATCTGGCTGCCGGCAGCTGTATTCAAAGGGTTAACGGCAGAGTCGTTGACCCGTTATCGTGGCCCTTTGTACGCCCTTTTTGAGTCAGAGTATGGGGTAAGCATGGTGCGGGCCGAAGAGAAGATCAAAGCGGTTGCTGCATCGAACGAGCAGGCCGAGCTCCTGAACATTGCGCCGGGTAGTCCGGTGTTACAGGTAGAGCGTGTCTCGTTTACTTACGGCGATCGTCCTATGGAATTAAGAAGGGGCTTATACCTGACCGACCGGTTTCATTACCGTAATACGCTTAGTTGATTTGTTACTGTATTTGATCCCGTTCCCTGAAATAAGCGAAAATACTAATAGCGTTTTGCAATAAATTGTTTGTTTAACCTCGAGGCCATCATGTCCGATTCAGCTTCCAAGCCGCGTCCGCAGTATCGCAACATCAGCGTACCGCAGATTCTCAGCTACCACCTGCCTCTGGCGGGCAAGTCTTCTATTTTGCACCGCGTCAGTGGCGCATTGCTCTTTCTCTGTTTGCCACTGGTTATTGTGCCGCTGTTTGCGCTTAGCGTAACGTCACCCGAATCATTTGCATCAATTCAGGGTTGGGTTTCCAACCCCTTGTTCAAGTTGGTGTTGCTTGTTCTGATCTGGGGCTATTTGCACCATTTCTGTGCGGGCATTCGGTATCTGATCCTCGACCTGCACATTGGCATGGATAAGGTTTCCGCCCAGAAAAGCGCAGGTGTAGTGTTTGGTGTCAGCCTGGCGCTAACACTGGTATTTGGTCTTAAATTGTTTGGAGTCTGGTAATGGCTACTCAGGAACGTATTGGTACTAAACGTTTGGTTGTGGGTGCGCATTACGGTACCTTCGATTTTATTGTTCAGCGCTGCACTGCCATTATTATGGCTGTTTATACGCTGGTTCTGTTTTTCGGAGTTCTGTTCACTTCAGGCATGAGTTTCGAAAGCTGGCAGAACCTGTTCACATTCCAGTGGGGTGTTGTGCCTGTTGGGCAGTTATTAGCAACGCTGGCTTTCCTGTCGCTTGCCTGGCACGCCTGGATTGGCGTTCGCGACATCTGGATGGACTACGTCACCTCTGCAGGGTTGCGCCTTTTTCTTCAGGTGCTGACTGTACTGTGGCTGATTGGTTCTGTTGTTTATTTCGCTAAAGTTCTTTGGAGTTTATAAACCGTGACTGCTGTCAAAAAATCCTTACCTCGCCGCCAGTTCGATGTGGTGGTTGTAGGCGCCGGCGGGTCCGGCATGCGTTGCTCGTTGCAACTGGCGCAAGCGGGTTTGTCGGTTGCGGTGTTGTCCAAGGTATTTCCCACCCGCTCACACACGGTGGCCGCGCAGGGCGGTGTCAGTGCTTCGTTAGGTAACATGAGTGAAGACCACTGGTACTGGCACATGTACGACACTGTGAAAGGGTCCGACTGGCTGGGCGACCAAGACGCAATCGAATTCATGTGTCGTGAAGCACCCAATGCGGTATATGAACTCGAGCACTTCGGCATGCCGTTCGACCGCAATGCTGACGGTACGATTTATCAACGTCCGTTCGGTGGTCACACTGCCAACTTTGGTGAAAAGCCTGTGCAACGCGCCTGTGCGGCGGCCGACCGCACCGGCCACGCTATGTTGCACACGCTTTATCAGCGTAATGTCGCGGCGCGTACGCAGTTCTTTGTTGAGTGGATGGCACTAGATTTGCTGCGCAATGAAGCTGGCGACGTGCTGGGTGTAACCGCCCTGGAAATGGAAACGGGCGACATCTATATTCTGGAAGCCAAAACCACTGTGCTGGCAACCGGCGGCGCAGGCCGCATTTGGGCAGCCTCTACCAATGCCTTTATTAACACTGGCGATGGCCTGGGTATGGCAGCACGCGCGGGTATCCCATTGCAAGATATGGAGTTCTGGCAGTTCCACCCAACAGGGGTGGCCGGTGCCGGTGTGCTTATTACCGAAGGTGTGCGAGGTGAGGGCGGTATTCTGTTGAATAAAGATGGCGAACGCTTCATGGAGCGTTACGCGCCTACCTTGAAAGATTTGGCGCCACGCGATTTCGTTTCCCGCTCTATGGACCAGGAAATCAAAGAAGGTCGTGGTTGTGGCCCCAATGGCGATCACGTATTGCTGAAGCTCGACCATCTTGGTGCCGATGTCATTAATAAGCGTCTGCCTTCTATTCGTGAAATTGCCATTAAGTTTGGTAATGTCGACCCCATTAAAGAGCCCATCCCCGTTGTGCCTACCATTCACTACCAAATGGGCGGCATTCCGGCCAACTATCACGGCCAAGTGCTGGAAACGCACAATGGTGAATCGAAAGTGGTGAATGGTTTATATGCCATTGGCGAATGCGCAGCTGTGTCGGTACACGGTGCTAACCGCCTGGGCACAAACTCTTTGCTTGACCTTATTGTGTTTGGTCGTGCAGCGGGTAATCATATCGTCGATTCCCACCCCGAGCGCCAGCACGCACATCAGCCCATTCCTGAATCCAGCATCGACTATTCGCTTGACCGTGTGAATCAGCTGGAAAGCCGCACATCTGGTGAAAAGGCACAGGACATCGGTAACGATATGCGTAACGCCATGCAGTTCCATTGCGGTGTATTCCGTACGCTTGAGTTGTTGAACAAAGGTGTTGACGCAATTGAATCCATGGTGCCACGCGTAGAAAACTTGTATTTTTCCGACAAGTCCAAGGTGTTCAATACGGCACGTATTGAGGCGCTTGAAGTTACCAACATGATTGAAGTGGCGCGCGCTACCATCAAGTCGGCTGCGAACCGCACCGAAAGTCGTGGTGCACATGCATT
>NZLH01000247.1 GCA_002694155.1 Pusillimonas sp.
ATGCACAGCAAAAATCCGGCTGCGTGCCCGAAGCACCCAACAACCTGATACTGAAAGCCAACCATCCTTCTCCACTTTCTGCGCGTCGCCCACCTGTTCCATTTTTGGGTTGTAATCATTTTGTGTCGACGAACCAATGGTTAATAGAACAAGGCCAAACGCCCATTCATTGGTAACGGGTACAGTGTGTCACCCTGACGACTGTTACAAATTAGTACTATCCCTAGGTCGCATTCCGCGTCTATACTGCGGCCACTGCATTTTTAAGCGTTGGCATTTTTGTGCGGCTTGGCCGCATCCTAGCAGTTGGCTCAATCCAGAATCACCCATGCTCAACGCCATCGATTCCTGACCCCCCAAGCCTGGTCGTTTTCTCGTTAGCACATAACGATGTCCTTTAGGTTGATTGGTCGGCACGATGTTCAATCAACCGGGTCCGGACTATTCCCCCGTTCCCTGACAATGCCTTCATTGGCAAAGGATATCTCATGTCTTTCGAAACCCTGGGTCTCGAACCCGTACTGCTGTCTGCCTTGCAAAACGCCGGATTCAGCGCCCCTACCCCCGTTCAATCAGCGTCGATTCCAAAAGCATTGGAAGGCCTCGACCTAATGGTATCGGCACAAACCGGTAGTGGTAAAACAGCGGCATTCATGCTGCCTGCTTTGAACCGTATTGCACAGGCTGCAGCAGAAAACAAAAAGGGGCAGAACGTTCAGGTGCTGGTGTTGACACCCACACGTGAACTCGCTATGCAAGTAGCCGAAGCAACAAAAATCTATGGCGCCGGCATTAAAGGCCTGCATACGGCAGTTGTAGTTGGCGGCATGCCTTACGGCGCCCAAATCAAAGCACTGTCGCGCCGTGTTGACGTATTGGTGGCGACACCCGGCCGCCTGATCGACCATTTGCGCGCTCGCCGTATCAACTTGTCGAACATTCATACACTGGTACTTGATGAAGCCGACCGCATGTTGGACATGGGCTTTATTGAAGACATTGAAGCCATTGTGGCTGCTGCCCCCAAGCAACGCCAGACACTGCTGTTCTCGGCAACGCTGGATGGCTCCATTGCAACGCTTGCCGCCAAAATGATGCGCGAACCCGTTCGCATTGAAGTGTCGGGCCAGAAAGAAAAGCACGCCAACATTACACAAAGCCTGCTATATGCCGACGACAACAAGCACAAAATGCAATTGCTTGACCACTTGTTGCGCGACAGCCGCCTGAACCAGGCCATTGTGTTTACAGCAACCAAACGCGGCGCAGACGACTTGGCTGAAAAACTATCAGACCAAGGCTACACCGCTGCCGCGTTGCATGGCGACATGAATCAGCGCCAGCGCACCCGCACACTTGGCCTGCTGCAACGTCAGAAATTGCGTATTCTGGTTGCCACCGACGTTGCCGCCCGCGGCATCGACGTACAAGGCATCAGCCACGCCATTAACTACGACCTGCCCATGCAGCCGGAAGACTATACCCACCGCATTGGCCGTACCGGCCGTGCAGGCAATAGCGGTTTGGCGTATACGTTGGCCACACATGCCGAGCGTTACAAAATTCGCCGTATTGAAAACTTTATCGGGCAACCCATTCCAGCTGAAACCATTACCGGTTTGGAACCCAAGAAAACGACCTCAAGCGGCCCTAAGCGTGCAGGCAAATTTGCTGGCAAACGTAAGCCTGGTGGCGCACCCGGCAAAGGCAAAGAAGGGTTTACCAAAAAAGCCTATGGCAACAGCCCATTCGAAAAAAGCGGTAGCGGACGTAGCCGGCCCGGCAAGCCCGAAGGCGGTAGCCAAACTTCGTACGCTAAACCAGCGGGCCGCCCCAGTACACGCCCCGCGCGCCCTGGCTTTGGCGCCAAAACACACGCCGCCAAGCCGCAGGGCCGTCGCCCTGCGCCACGCCACGCGCAGTTTGCTTAATTAAATCCTTCCCATCGAACCACGTGGTCGATTGAGTCGCGCGTGGTTCGATATTGATTGATTTTCTGGGTGGCATCCTCGTAACCAAAGGCAATGCCACACACCAGCAAGCGATCTTCCGGCAAGTTAAAGTACTTACGGACAAAATCAGCATGTGAGGCCACAGCAGCCTGCGCAATGGTTGCCAAACCGTTGCTGTGCGCCAGCGCCATAAAATTGGCCACATAAATGCCACAGTCAACTGCCCCATAAACACCTAGCTTTTTCGGCGTTGTTATTAGCGCCAAATGCGGTGCACCAAAAAACCGATAGTTTTCCAGCATTTGCCGCTGCGTAGCCTCGCGGTCTTCCTTTTTAATACCCAAGGTGTTGTACAAAGCAAAGCCGCATTCGCGACGTCGTTGCTGATACACCCCTTCATAACGTTCAGGCCACGGAAAATCGGGGGTTGGTGGATGCGACTGCACGTGTTCGTAATACGCTTCGCCAAAGCGGCGCGTTGCCTCGCCCCCTAAAATCAGTACCTCCCAGGGCTGTACGTTGCACCAGGACGCAGAGCGCTGTGCCTTATTTAAAATACTTTGAATGATTCCCTGCGGTACCTGCCTTGCCAGATAAGCCCGACAACTGTATCGTTCCTGAAGAATGGACTCAATCGTTTCCATAGTGTCTGTCGTTCCGTTTCAATGTCACCATTCTAGCGCCCTTGCTGCCCCAACGCTTGCAGTATGTTGGCCAGACAACTTGCCGCCGGGCCTGTTTGCGCACCATTCCCGAACACTAAATACAAGGGTGCGTTCCGTGTTTGGCCCAGCGCAACAGGTATAGGTTTAAGCACACCCTGATTAAGATACGGCTCTACCAGATGCCGCGGTAACCAGGCAAACCCCAACCCCCCTGCCACCAGCGACACTGACGCCTCCAAGCTGCTTACCGTCCAGCGTTGTGTAGAGCCCAGCCAGCCCTCATCTCGCGGATTCTGTGTGCCTGAGTCTCGCACCACAATATGCATGTGTCGTTTCAAGTCGTCTTCATTTACTTTGCGCTGAAGTTGAAAGAGCGGATGATCACTATGTGCTACAGCAATAAAGGGCACATTCAGTAGCACTTGCCCCAAATGGCCCTGTGGCACATAAGCGCCAATCATCATATCGGCCTCTTGCTCCAGCAATGCCTCTTCTGCTCCTGACAGCACAACTTCACTAAGTTTTAAGCGCGTAAAAGGCGCTTCCTGAGAAAAACGCTTTAACGCCTGCACCAGTAGCGCTTTTGGAAAAGCGACGTCAACCACGAAGCGCAATTCTGCTTCCCAGCCCGCCCCCATTCTTAGTGCCAGCTCTTCCAGTTCGTAGGCATCTTCAAGCAATTCTTTGGCATGCGCCAAAAGCGTGTGACCTGCCTCTGTTAAATGGGCTTTGCGCCCTTCAATCTCTAGCAAAGGCAAATCGATTTGCGATTGCAGCTTGGCCACCAAATAGCTAATTGATGATTGGCTTCGATGTAAGGCCTCGGCTGCCTGGGCAAACCCACCGTACTCGACAACGGCGGCTAACGCCCGCCACTGCTCCAACGTGGTCTTTAAATAATCCATTTTCTATGCCGGCTTTTAAATCGAATTATTAGATATTAATAATCAAATTTTAGCGCTTTTTTATCAAATTTATCGAATATAGAATGGATCCTAACTTAACTTGAACAAGAAAACATCATGATCGAAGTACGCCATGCCAACGAGCGCGGTCACGTCCAACTCGACTGGCTCAACAGCTATCACTCTTTCTCGTTCGGCCATTATCACGACCCAGCCCACATGGGCTGGAGTGCCCTGCGCGTGATTAACGACGATACCGTGCAGCCGGGCCAGGGGTTTGGCACGCACGGGCATCGCGACATGGAGATTCTTTCATATGTGCTGGAAGGCGCACTGCAACATCGCGACTCGATGGGGTCGGGTTCAACCCTGAGACCTGGCGACGTGCAGTTGATGAGCGCGGGTACCGGCGTTCAGCATAGCGAATTCAATCCCTCCCAAAACGATCCGGTACATTTTCTGCAAATCTGGATATTGCCCGATCGACAGAACGTAACACCGTCGTACCAGGAACGCCACATACAAGATGCACAAAAGCGTGGCCAATTGAAACTGCTTGCATCCGGAGACCCCAACGACGACGCCCTCTTGCTGCATCAAGACGCGCGCATCTACGCGACCTTACTTAATGGCGATGAGCACATTGAATACACCCCGCCATTCGGGCGCCAAACATACGTGCATATCGCCCGGGGAAGCATCAAAGTAAACAACCACGAACTGCGAACCGGCGACGGCCTAAAGGTAATGGATGAATCGACGCTGTTGCTGACTGAAGGGGATGACGCCGAGATTCTGCTATTTGATTTGCCTTAAAACAATATGCTCTGCCGGGCTCTGCCAAACCCAGTTTTAAAACCTAACCGATTTCTAAAGGAGTCAACACTATGTCAAAAGTACTTGTTTTATATTATTCAACCTATGGCCACATTGAAACCATGGCGACAGCCGTGGCCGAAGGTGCCCGCGCCGTTGAGGGTACCCAGGTAGACATCAAGCGTGTGCCTGAACTGGTCCCTGAAGAAGTCGCCAAAGCCAGCCATTACAAAATTGAACAATCAGCGCCCATCGCGCACCCTGAAGAACTGGCCGACTACGACGCCATTATCTTCGGTACACCCACGCGTTTTGGCAACATGGCTGCCCAGATGAAGAATTTTCTGGATCAAACGGGCGGCTTGTGGGCACAGGGCAAGCTGGTTGGCAAAATTGGCAGCGTATTTACCTCTACCGCCTCGCAGCATGGTGGCCAGGAAAGTACTTTGTTAACCTTCCACACCGTCTTGTTACACCACGGCATGAGCGTCGTGGGCTTGCCCTACTCATTCCAGGGTCAAACCGACAACAGCCAAATTACCGGCGGCACTCCATACGGAGCCTCAACCATTGCCAATGGCGATGGCTCTCGCCAGCCCAGTGAAAACGAACTTGACGGCGCCCGATTCCAAGGCCGTCACGTAGCGCAAATGGCGCGTGAACTAAAATTGGGTCGTGAAGCACTAGGGGCAAAAACGGCTTAAAAGCTTTAAGGCTTCGTGAGCGGGATAAAATGGCAAAGCATGAAAGAACTTGCCAACAAACCCCTGCTCACATCTTTGCTACTGGCATTGCCCTTATGGCTTATTTTCGACAACTTTGTCGTTGGTGCAATACTGGGGCTGTTGGCGGGTTTTTTCATTACGATGTGTATCTCGCTGCATCGCTTGAAACACGCGCCCAACCCGCCAACTCAAACATCCAGCTCCATGAAGCCTAACGCTGAAGTTACAACAATTCCAACACCGGCCGGCCTGCCGGCACTCGAGGCCAATTCGGCAGCCCACTACCAAAACGTCGTTGCCGCCATTCAGGAAAAACTTCGCCAACAGCCCGATTGCTTCATCACTTTTGAAACCTATATGGAATTGGCACTCTACGCGCCCGGTTTGGGCTATTACGTTGCAGGCAGTCAGAAGTTTCCCAACCCTGATGCACCAGGTGACTTCACGACCGCGCCGGAACTTACGCCTGTTTATGGACGCGCCGTGGCGCAACAAATTGCCCAGGTGCTCCGCTTATCAGGTTCAAACCATGTACTTGAATTTGGCGCCGGTTCCGGCGCACTGGCCTTTAGCATTATCACGGCATTGCGGGAAATGGGCATTGAGCCACAATACACCATTATTGAGGTGTCAGCCGAACTGCGCGAACGCCAAGGCGAGCGCCTTAACAAGCTGGAGGCCGACGTTCAATGGCGCGATAATTTGCCTCGACGTTTCGAAGGCTGTGTGGTTGCGAACGAGGTACTCGACGCCATGCCCGTCTCGGTATTCCGTTGGGACGAAAACGGACAACTAATGGAAAAGGGCGTCACCTTGGGCACACCCTTTTCATGGGCTGAACGTCCGGCATCGCAAGAACTGGCTGAAACCATTAGTTCGCGTATGCCGCCTCTTCCAGGATACACGTCGGAAGTTAATTTACGCGCAGAGGCCTGGGTGGGTTCGCTAGGGCAGTGGTTGCAAAAAGGCGCTGCCATCATCATCGATTATGGCTTCCCACGCCACGAGTACTATCATCCACAACGAGTCCAGGGCACGTTAATGTGCCATTTCCGTCATCATGCTCATGCCGAACCGCTTGTTTATGCGGGTTTACAGGATATTACCGCGCACGTGGATTTTACTGCCATTGCAGATGCCGCACTTAAGGCCAAACTTGATGTATTGGGTTATACCTCGCAAGCCCGGTTTCTAATCAACACCGGCTTTGTTAACCAACTGGCACAAACCACAGAAACAGACGCGCTTGACCAGGCGCGCTTAATGGCATCGGCACAAACCCTGTTGTCGGAAGCCGAAATGGGGGAGTTGTTCAAAGTAATGGTGCTGGGCCGGGAAATTGACCCACCATTAATAGGCTTTGAACGAGGCGACAGACGCCATCGACTGTAAACCGGCACCTACATGCCGGTAAGCGCTTCTAACCGCGCATGCCGAACTGCATCTTTAATTACCTGGGGTTGCCCTTGATGCTTCTTGGCGATCAAGCCGCCGTCTACAGCCCGCACAGCATCTAAGCGTGTCTCCCAGTCTAGACGCAAGGTTGTTTCTAAATTAACCAGCTCATTGCCGATACAACACGCCGCTGTAATCAAATCAAGAAAGCGCTCGGGCTTGCGTAGGCCATCGCATTGCTCGATAAGCATCAAATATTCATTGGCTGTTTGAGCCGACGCTAGCCGTGACCTCACAACGGGTAGTAGTCGCGCGTAATCGACACATTGCGATGGCGCTTTAACGGCCTGCAAAACGGTTGCTGGATTTAATGAAGAGGAACAAAGCAAAGCCGCACAACTGGGCAAGGGTAAATGACGCTGCGCAGCGCATTGCAAATTTCGACGCGAGACGCCATCGAAACTCAAACCTGGCATCACACGCTCTAACGCACCCGTTTCCGCCAGAACGTCGAACATACGATACGGTGCCTCACTGACCAGCCCTCGGCTAACCTCGCGCCAAACCCGTTCCGGCACCAAAGCGTCAACCTCGCCATCGGTTACCAACCGACGCGCCAGCTTTAACGTTTCCGGTGCAATAGAAAAATGCGTGAATCGAGCCGCAAAACGCGCCAAACGCAACAAACGCACAGGATCTTCACAAAAAGCCTCACCGATATGACGCAGCACACGCTTCTGAATATCTGCAAATCCATTCAAAGGATCAACCATGCGGCCGTCGGGCGTTTGCGCAATTGCATTTATAGTCAGGTCGCGCCGACGCAAATCCTCTTCCAGGGTAACGTCTTGCCCGGTGTAGAAAGTGAAGCCTTTATAACCGCGGCTCGACTTGCGCTCGGTTCGGGCTAATGCGTACTCCTCTTTCGTTTTAGGATGCAGGAAAACCGGAAAGTCATCGCCAACTGGAATAAAGCCTTTTTGCACCATTTTCTCGGGCGTAGCGCCCACCACAACCCAGTCGCGATCGCCGGCGGGCAAGCCCAACAAGGCGTCACGTACTGCGCCCCCCACGATATACGCCTGTAAATCGCTAACTAAAGGGTCGGGTGCAACAACAGGCAACTTGGGTAAGGAATAGCGCATTAGGGTAAGTTCGTACGTCGCGAGCGATTCGGGCTAACTGTGTCGAGCCGTGCTTTCAACGATTGTGGTTGGCCGGAAAACAGCGTGGCATAGTAAACCGCATTCGACAAAACATGCTTTACATACAAACGGGTTTCAGTAAAAGGTATTGTTTCTGCAAACACGGCCCCCTCTACCGGCCCCAACAATTTCGAACGCCATTGTTTTGAACGGCCCGGCCCGGCGTTATAGCCCGCAGTAGCCAAAACCTGGCTGCCATCCAGATCGTCAAGCACCATTTTCAAATACTGCGTTCCAAGAATGGTGTTTACGTCGAAATCATTCACCATCGAAGGCTTGAAATCAGTCATGCCTATTTTGCGAGCCACCCAACGCGCTGTGGCCGGCATCAGCTGCATTAAACCCGATGCCCCTACGCGCGAGCGCGCATCGGTAATAAAACGCGACTCCTGTCGAATCAGCCCGTAAACCCAGGCCGGGTCCAGATTAATTTGCCGTGCTTTTGCACTGACGCGACCTTCAAAAGGCGCCACAAAACGCTGCGAAAAATCGGCAACGCTGGATGTGCGTAGCGATGTATTAACCACGCGATCAAAAA
>NZLH01000248.1 GCA_002694155.1 Pusillimonas sp.
CTACCGACAAGTCTTGCAGCTGGCATTCGCCGCCCTGATCGCATATAGGGCAATCGAGCGGGTGGTTAATTAGCAAAAACTCCATGACGCTTTCTTGTGCCGCCACAGCCTTGTCTGAAGCTGTATGCACAATCATGCCATTGGATACCGGCGTGGCACAGGCAGGCATGGGCTTAGGTGCTTTTTCAACCTCTACCAGGCACATGCGGCAATTGGCCGCAATAGACAATTTCTTGTGATAGCAAAAATGCGGCACATAGAGCCCGAGCTTGTTCGCCGCATGCATAACCATGCTGCCTTCGGGTACTTCAACTTTTTTGCCGTCGATGGTGAGTTCAACCATTAGCTTATCCTGACCCTACAAATATTTGGGCACCACACAGCTTTTATGCTCGATGTGATGTGCGAACTCGTCGCGGAAATGCTTGATAAAGCTGCGAACGGGCATCGCAGCCGCGTCGCCCAGCGCACAAATTGTGCGGCCCATAATGTTATGCGCGACCGAGTCCAGAACCTCGAGGTCTTCGGGACGGCCCTGCCCGTTTTCAATACGATGCACCATGCGATACAACCAGCCGGTACCTTCGCGGCATGGTGTGCACTGCCCGCAGCTTTCTTCGTAATAAAAGTAAGACAAGCGCATAAGCGATTTGACCATGCAACGGGTTTCGTCCATGACGATGACAGCACCCGAACCCAGCATGGAACCCGCTTTGGCAATGCTGTCGTAATCCATGGTGGTTTCCATCATGACATCGCCAGGCACAACCGGGGCACTGGAACCGCCAGGAATAACCGCCTTGATTTTGCGGCCACCGCGCATACCACCAGCCAGCTTCAACAATTCGGAAAACGGTGTGCCCATGGGCACTTCATAATTGCCCGGCAGCTCGACGTCGCCCGACACCGAAAACAGCTTTGTGCCACCGTTATTGGGAATACCGGTTTCCAAATAAGCCTGGCCACTATTGCGGAAAATCCAGGGTACCGCAGCAAACGTTTCTGTGTTGTTAATGGTGGTGGGCTTACCATACAAACCATAACTGGCAGGGAAAGGCGGCTTGAAGCGCGGCTGGCCTTTTTTGCCTTCCAACGACTCTAGAAGCGCAGTTTCTTCCCCGCAAATGTAGGCCCCGTAACCATGAAACGCGTGCAACTGGAAACTGAAGTTGCTGCCCAGGATGTTGTCACCCAAAAAACCTGCTTTACGCGCCTCGTCCAGTGCTTCTTCGAAACGATCGTAAATTTCGAAAATCTCACCGTGAATGTAGTTGTAGCCTACGCTGCAACCCATTGCATAAGCGGCAATGGCCATGCCCTCTATGACAATGTGCGGGTTAAAGCGCAAAATATCGCGATCTTTGAAAGTGCCCGGTTCGCCTTCGTCGGAATTGCAAACCAGATACTTTTGTCCGGGCAAATTACGAGGCATGAAGCTCCACTTCAAGCCAGTGGGGAAGCCCGCACCGCCGCGGCCGCGCAAACCAGACGTTTTAACCTCTTCAATAACCTCTTCCGGCGTCATGCCCGAAGATAAAATCTTGCGCAAGGCTTCGTAGCCACCGCGCTTGACGTAATCATCCAAACGCCAGTTCGTGCCATCAAGGCCTTCGACAATTTGCGGCTTGATATGGCGACCATGAAAAATCATGCTGCGCGACAAATCGTTGTTGGGCGCAATATCAAGGCCTTCCGAGAATTTTTGCAAAATATCGGCGGTGCTCATTGCGCCCCCCCGTTTTGTTTCAATTCATTGATCATTGCATCAATCTTTTCCGGCATCATGCGCACACACATGTGTTTGTTATTCACAAGCATGACCGGGGAATCACCACAGGCGCCCATGCACTCGCCCTCGACCAGCGAAAACAAACCATCTTCGGTAGTTTCGCGAAAACCAATGCCCAGCGTTTTCTTCAGGTGCTCGGCGGCGCTTACGCCATCGCGTAATGCACATGGCAAATTGGTACACACCGAGATTTTGAAGCGACCCGGCGTTTGAGTGTCGAACATGTTATAGAACGTGGCGACCTCTTGAACAGCAATGGGTGGCACCTGCAAGTAGCGGGCAACATCTTCAATAACTTCAATAGAAACCCAGCCTTTCTCGTCTTGCGCAATGGCTAGTGCGGCCATAATGGCCGATTGCTTCTGTTCTTCAGGGAACTTCGTCAGTTCCCGGTCAATTTTCTGATAGGCTTTTTCGGAAAGCAGCATAGTTTGATCCGGTCTTTACCTTGGCTTACGCCCGTTAGCGGTCAATTTCACCAAACACAATATCGAGCGTGCCAATAATGGTTACCGCGTCGGCAATCATGTGCCCGCGCGACATTTCATCAAGCGCCTGCAAATGCGCAAACCCGGGCGCGCGAATTTTTAACCGATACGGTTTATTCGCACCATCGGAAATCATGTAGATACCGAATTCACCTTTAGGGTGCTCGACGGCACTGTAAGCCTCGCCACGCGGCACGTGCATCCCTTCGGAAAACAGCTTGAAATGGTGAATAAGGTCTTCCATGCCCGTTTTCATTTCCTCGCGCGAAGGTGGTGCAACTTTATGGTTCTCGGTAATAACCGGGCCGGGGTTGTTACGCAACCACTCAACACACTGGCGAATAATACGGTTACTTTCGCGCATTTCAGCCACGCGCACCAGATAGCGGTCGTAGCTGTCGCCGTTCACACCCACCGGAATATCGAAATCGAGGCGATCATACACTTCGTAAGGCTGTGTACGGCGCAAATCCCACTCAACACCCGAGCCACGCAACATGGGCCCAGTAAAGCCCAGCGCCTTAGCACGATCTGGATCGACTACGCCAACGCCCACCAAACGCTGCTTCCATATACGGTTGTCGGTTAGCAGCGTTTCGTATTCATCAATACAGGTTGGGAAACGGTTGGTGAAATCTTCGATGAAGTCGAGCAACGAACCGGAACGCGCCTCGTTCATTGCTTTCAGTTCTTTGGCAGCACGATACTGGCTGCTTTCACCATACTGCGGCATGGTGTCGGGAAGGTCGCGATACACACCACCAGGGCGGTAATAAGCCGCGTGCATGCGCGCACCGGATACGGCTTCGTAGCAATCCATTAAGTCTTCGCGTTCGCGGAACGCATAAAGAAACACCGCCATCGCGCCCACGTCAAGCGCATGCGAGCCCAGAGACATTAAATGGTTCAGAATACGGGTGATTTCGTCGAACATGACCCGGATATACTGAGCGCGCAATGGCACTTCGATACCCGCCAGTTTTTCAATCGCCATCACGTAAGCATGCTCGTTACACATCATAGACACGTAATCAAGACGATCCATGTAAGGCAAGGCTTGCAAAAAGGTTTTATGCTCGGCCAGTTTCTCGGTGGCGCGGTGCAACAAACCAATATGCGGGTCGGCGCGCTGAATAACTTCGCCGTCCAGCTCTAGAACCAGACGCAACACGCCGTGCGCCGCAGGGTGCTGAGGCCCAAAGTTCAGGGTGTAATTCTTGATTTCAGCCATGTTATCGCTCTACTCCGTAGCCCTCTTCACGCACGATACGCGGCGTAATCTCGCGCGGCTCGATGGAAACCGGCTGGTAAATGACACGCTTTTGCTCGGTGTCGTAACGCATTTCAACGTTACCGGACAGCGGGAAATCTTTGCGGAAAGGGTGACCGATGAAACCGTAATCGGTAAGAATGCGGCGCAAATCGGGGTGCCCCTCGAACACAATGCCGAACAAGTCGAACGCTTCACGTTCAAACCAATTTACTGAAGGCCAGACATTTACCAGCGAGTCGATGACCGGGAATTCGTCATTCTGCACCCAAGTACGCACCCGCAAACGCCAGTTATGGGCAACCGACAGCAAATGAAGAACAACCGCATAACGTTGTGGAAACTTAGGCGGCGCCACTTGCGCGGCAGGTTCGCCATAAGTTGCGTAATCAACACCGCACAAATCGATGCAAAGTTCAAACGACAATGCCGGGGTATCACGTAAAGCCGTACAAATATCAACCCACTGGCCCGCCGGAACGTCGAGCGTGAGCTCGTTCAATGCTTCCTTGAGCGAACAGCTTTGGGAAAACTGTGTCTGCAGTTGATTTTTCAGGGTTTCAAGCCGGGTCATAGTAGATTCGTCGGACGGTTGAAAAAGCGCGCAAATTAGCGGGCAATGGTGTTAGTGAGGCGAATTTTGTTCTGCATTTGCAAAAGCCCGTAAACCAGCGCTTCCGCCGTGGGGGGGCACCCTGGCACGTAGACATCGACCGGAACGATACGATCGCAACCGCGAACTACAGAATAAGAATAGTGATAGTACCCGCCACCATTAGCGCAAGACCCCATAGACACCACCCAACGCGGCTCGGGCATTTGGTCGTAAACCTTACGCAGGGCCGGCGCCATTTTGTTGCACAAGGTGCCGGCAACAATCATCAGGTCGGACTGACGCGGA
>NZLH01000249.1 GCA_002694155.1 Pusillimonas sp.
AATGAAAGCTCGGCTTGCTGCACTGCTGAAGCCGCGCCCATAATATCAAGCGCAAGCTGAGGCGGCCCACTGCCATTCGACACCACCGCAATACGCCGACCTTTGGGGCGCACAGGGCTGCGCAGCACCTTAATAGAAGAGAACAATTGAACAAAATAAGGAATGCGAACGGCACCTGCACGACGCAGCAAGGCGTTGAATACCGCATCGGTTTCCGAATTGGGGTTGCGCGACCCGCCACCTGCTTTCAAGACCACCACAGGCTTTACCGCTGCGGCAGCACGCAAAGCGCTGAAAAGCGCTCGCGGCGATTGCATATGCTCGATATAGACTGCGATGCTGTCGGTTCGGGGGTCAGTTGCCAGGTAGTCAAGCAAATTCGCAAGCGTTAAGTCGGTTTCGTCACCCATAGAGGCAACAGTAGAAAACCCCAGATTCGCGTCACGAGCCCAGTCAAGCACTGCGCTGACAATAGCCTCGGACTGCGAAACCAACGCCACTTTGCCGGGTAAGGCCAGGTGCGACGAAAGACTGGCATTTAACCCTATATGCGGCCGCTGAATACCTAAAGTGCGGGGGCCCAACATGACGCAATCATGCTCACGCGCCCATTGAACACATAGCGCGCAATCTTGGCCAGGCGTAGCTGAAGGCGACGGTGGCGAGAGTACGATTAGCGCACGCGGACGATAATTCTTTAACGCTTGCAAAACCGAGGCTAAAGCGGTGTATGGCACTACCAAAATTGCCAGATCGAGACGGCGGCCAGGCGGAACACCTGCCAGGCTTTGCGGCCAGGCTATCGACCCTGATTCTGACCAGACCACATGCGTTTGATGCCGCGCAAGACGCCCCTGTGAAGCAACAGTTTTCATAGGCAACGTGGCCGGCCCCACAACCAACACGGAAGTGGGGTCAAAAAGGGCGGCAAGACGATGACGAAGCATGACGGCGAAGGCTTACTCTAAAATAGACCCATTATTCACGAATACGGGTGCGTAATATGCGCACCCTGCAAAGCCTAAACATAATCTATGAGCTCGTCTACCTCTCAAACTGTCCGTACCCGTTTTGCCCC
This sequence comes from Pusillimonas sp., assembly GCA_002694155.1. GTDB lineage: Bacteria > Pseudomonadota > Gammaproteobacteria > Burkholderiales > Burkholderiaceae_B > Neopusillimonas. The sequence continues at coordinate 1,079 of NZLH01000249.1, forward strand.
CTCTCCAACTGGCTATTTGCATTTGGGAGGCGCGCGCACCGCATTATTTTCGTGGGCTTTCGCGCGTCACCACAACGGCGTATTTGTTCTGCGTATAGAAGACACCGACACCGAGCGCTCGACACCTGAGGCGGTTCAGGCCATTCTGGACGGCATGGATTGGCTTGGCATGCAACCTGATGAAGGCCCGTTTTATCAAATGGCGCGCATGGAGCGCTACCGCGAAATTATTGAAAAAATGCTGGCTGATGGGCACGCCTACTATTGCTACAGCAGCCCTGAAGAGGTAGAAGCCATGCGCGAAAAAGCACGCGCAGCCGGACAAAAGCCCCGCTACGACGGAACTTGGCGCCCCGAGCCGGGCAAAACGTTACCGCCGGTACCCGAAAATCGTCAGCCCGAGGTTCGCTTCAAAACACCGTTAAGCGGCGCAACAAGCTGGAACGATATTGTTAAAGGCCCCATTAGCATTGACAACAGCGAGCTTGACGACCTTATCATCGCCCGAACAGATGGAACACCAACGTACAATTTTTGCGTGGTAGTTGACGATTGGGATATGCAAATTACCCATGTCATTCGTGGCGACGATCACATTAACAACACGCCTCGCCAAATTAATATTCTGCGGGCACTGGGTGCCAACCTGCCTCAATATGGTCATGTACCCATGATTCTTGGCCCCGATGGAGAGAAGCTGTCTAAGCGCCATGGTGCAGTTAGCGTCATGCAATACGACGAAGACGGCTATTTACCCGAGGCCATGGTTAACTATTTGGCACGCCTTGGATGGAGCCATGGTAACGACGAGATATTTTCACGCGAACAATTGATTGAATGGTTCGATACCCGAAACTTAAGTAAGTCGGCGGCCCAATGGGACCCTAAGAAACTGAACTGGGTAAATGCGCACTATATTCGTGAAAGTAACAACCAAAGGTTGGCAAAGAACGTCGCGCCTCGTATTGTGAAATTGGGCGGCAACCCTGAAGCTGTTGATCTGGAAGCAGTGATGGGTTTGCTTAAAGAGCGGGCTGAAACCCTGAACCAATTGGCAGAAGATGCCATGTTGTTTTGTGGCCCCTTCATGCCTGCCAGCAGTGAATTGAAATCAGAACATTTAACGCCGGAAGCGTTAACAGTTTTAGCCGACTTTGCCACCCAGGCTGAAACGCTACCAGAATGGACAATTCCTGCTTTATCAGACTTGATTAAATCCACTTTGAAGCAACACAACCTGAAAATGCCGAAGCTGGGTATTCCGTTGCGCGTTGCGATAACGGGGCGCAAACAAACCCCCGCTGTCGACGCCGTACTATGCCTGCTGGGGCGCGAAACAGTATTAAAACGACTGGCTTCAGCGCTGGAACAAAAGTGAACCAATAACCGTAAACGGAGCAACGCGCACCGGCACCTAACAGCTAGAAAGGCAAACGATAATCATTAGGCATGCGTTTTAATGAAAAAGCACTTTGCCCCTTGCCAAGCTGAAGTTGCCCTGCTCCCGGCACCGTGAACGGATAACGATTCACATATATTGGGTCGTTAGCCTCTACCCATGCACCGTTCGACTTCAATGTTCTAAGCACCAGCTGGTTGGTGTCGGCATCACGTTGCCAGCAACCGGTTTCCCGCAACGATTGCGGCGGCTTGCCTTTGCGCTGCAAGCGTTCGGCATATGTCATTGTGCCGTTTGGTTGCAAATGCATCCAAACCTGAAACGAGCCGGCTACCCCTGGTTGAGTACGTTGGCCCAGCCAGTTACCCACAAGTGCTGTGTCGCCAGAAGGTTTGCAACCGATTTCCGAAGTGTGCTGGGCTTGCTTGGGCGCCGGCGCACACCCCGCCACCGCCAATGCAGCAAGCGAGCCAAGAAGCGCCACACGAGTTTTCGTTCCAGACATAACCGAATAATTCCAATACAAATAAGTAATAAAGCAGTGTCAGACGATGATGCCCCACAAGTCACAGGGGTATGGAAAACACCTGTTATGACAATACATTGAGGCATTTGAAACCGAATTGCAACAGGGCAAACACCGTCGCCCTAAGACTTTTTTGAAATAAAACCAATATAGTTGTTTACCCTGCTTGATTCGCCCTGCTCATAACACTACAATTAGTGCTCGAAACATCCCAAACCACTATATATAGTGGTTAATAACAAAAACCTGAAAGCAAGAAATATCATCATTTCAACGCGTCTTTTCCGCGTTTTTTCACGATCCACCGTTATCTAGCACGTACGTTTTCGTCGGCCCAGCTTGCCGGCGGTTACAGGAGCCACCATGCAAACAACCCAAGCAGAACATCACACTGAGACCCCGCCCAGCACCCCTGCTGCAGAACGGAAAGCCAGTGGCCAACAAAATAGTCCATGGCAAAATTTCAGTGTTATTCGGCGCAACGGCGCAGTCGTTTCATTCGAACCAAACAAAATCAGCGTCGCTGTCACAAAGGCATTTCTGGCCGTTAACGGCGGTCAAAGTGCGGCTTCCGCACGCGTTCGTGAACTGGTAGAGCAGCTTACCTCGCAGGTTGTAAATGCGCTTATTCGCAATCGACCCGGCGGCGGCACATTCCACATCGAAGACATTCAAGACCAGGTAGAGCTGGCGCTGATGCGCTCGGGCGAACATGATGTGGCCCGTGCCTACGTCCTTTACCGCGAGAAGCGCGCCCAGGAACGTGCGCGCAGCGCGCCTGAACAGGCAGCACCCAGCGCACCGGCATTAAACGTTACCGACAACGGTGTCGTGCGCCCACTTGATATCGACCGCCTGAAAGAAACCATTGAAGCGGCCGGCGTCGATCTGCCTATTCAAATAGACACCGACGGCATTCTGAACGAAACCATTAAAAACCTGTACGACGGCATCCCTGCTGAAGAGGTTTACAAATCGGCCATTTTATCGGCTCGTTCCATGGTTGAAAACGACCCGGCGTACAGCCAGGTTACCGCACGCCTGCTATTGCACACGATTCGTATTGAAGTACTGGGCGAAGAAGTTTCGCAAGCAGAAATGGAAACCCGTTACGCCGAATACCTGCCCAAATTTATTAAAACCGGTATAGAAAACGGTTTACTTGACGACAAACTGGGCCAGTTCGACCTGCCCAAACTCGCCGCTGCCTTGAAAGCAGAGCGCGACAACCAGTTTACCTACCTGGGCCTGCAAACCCTTTACGACCGCTACTTCCTTCACGTTCGTGGTCGTCGCATTGAACTGCCGCAAATCTTTTTCATGCGCGTGGCAATGGGTCTTGCACTAAATGAAATCGACCGCGAAGCACGTGCAATCGAGTTCTACAACGTACTGTCGTCTTTCGACTTCATGAGCTCTACACCCACGTTGTTCAACTCGGGCACCCTGCACTCGCAACTGTCTTCGTGCTATCTCACCACAGTTTCCGACGACCTGATCGGCATCTACGACGCCATCAAAGAGAACGCACTACTGGCAAAATACGCCGGCGGCCTGGGAAACGACTGGACACCCGTGCGTGCCTTGCGCAGCCACATTAAAGGCACAAACGGCGAAAGCCAGGGCGTTGTTCCTTTCCTGAAAGTAGTCAACGATACCGCCGTTGCAGTTAACCAGGGCGGCAAACGCAAAGGCGCAGTGTGCGCTTACCTTGAAACCTGGCACCTCGATATCGAAGAGTTTCTGGAACTGCGCAAAAACACCGGCGACGAACGCCGACGCACACACGACATGAACACGGCAAACTGGATTCCCGACCTGTTCATGAAACGCGTTATGGAAAACGGCGACTGGACACTCTTTTCGCCTTCCGACGTCCCCGACCTGCACGATAAATACGGCCAGGAATTCGAGGCCGCCTACATAGCCTACGAAGAAAAAGCTGCCCGTGGCGAACTGCCCCTGCACAAAACCATTCCAGCCGTAAACCTGTGGCGCAAAATGCTGTCCATGTTGTTTGAAACCGGCCACCCCTGGCTTACTTTCAAAGACCCATGCAACATTCGTTCGCCGCAGCAGCACGTGGGCGTCGTTCACAGCTCTAACCTGTGCACCGAAATTACGCTGAACACCAACGAATCGGAAATTGCCGTATGTAACCTAGGGTCTATTAACCTGGCCGCCCATTTGAAACAGGGTGCCGATGGCGCATACGAACTTGATCACGACAAACTCCAGCGCACTGTTAATGTTGCCATGCGTATGCTCGACAACGTGATCGACATTAACTATTACGCGGTACCCAAAGCGCGAAACTCCAACGTACGTCACCGTCCGGTTGGTATGGGCATTATGGGCTTCCAAGACTGCCTGCATATCATGCGTGTACCATTTGCATCCAACGACGCCGTCGAATTCTCCGATCGTTCAATGGAGGCGGTGTGCTACTACGCCTACCAGGCTTCCAGCAAACTGGCTGCCGAGCGCGGCCCGTACGCCAGCTTCCGCGGTTCACTGTGGGATCGCGGCATTCTGCCCCAAGACACGTTGAAAATGTTGCGCGAACAGCGTGGCGGCTATGTAGAAGTAGACGAAAGCAGCACCCTCGATTGGGATGCGTTACGTGCGCATATCAAGCAATACGGCATGCGCAACTCGAACTGTATTGCGGTTGCCCCCACCGCTACCATTTCCAACATTATTGGTGTCTCGCCTTGCATCGAACCCAATTACCGTAACCTGTATGTGAAGTCGAACCTGTCGGGCGAGTTCATTGTTGTAAATGACTACCTTGTGCGCGAACTTAAATCACGCGGCCTGTGGGACGAAGTTATGGTCTCTGACCTTAAGTATTTCGACGGCAGCCTGGCCCGCATTGACCGCATACCAGAAGACCTGCGTGAACTGTATGCAACCGCATTTGAAATTGACCCAAGCTGGGTAGTCGAGTGCGCCGCACGCCGCCAGAAATGGATCGACCAGGCGCAATCTTTGAATATTTTCATGGCGGGCGTTTCGGGCAAGAAGCTTGATGCCACCTACAAACTGGCCTGGATTCGTGGCCTTAAAACCACCTATTACCTGCGCTCCAGTGGCGCAACTAACGCCGAGAAATCTACCGGCCGGGGCGGCGAACTAAACGCTGTGTCCAACAACGCTTCAGGCGCATCGGCTTCGGCGGCCGCAACCCCCGCCACGGCTGCTGCCGCCCCTGCAGTACCGGCTGCAAACTTGCCAGAGGCCGAGGTTGTTGGCACGGTATGCACATTACGACCTGGAGACGATGGTTTTGAGGAATGCGAAGCATGCCAATAAGGTTTTAGCTTCCACATCAACAAACCCTCCGGTTAACACACGAACAGAAAAAGGTAGAGAACAATGCTCTCATGGGATGACGAAACACCTCAAGCAACGCCCACGCCGGCAAGCCCGGCGCCGCGTCAGCCTGCAGCGCCCGGGCAAAGCACAACTGCCGCCCAGGCACCACACCACGACCATGCCGCCATGGCACCAGCCGCTGCAAGCACAGCAACTGCAACGAAGACCAACGGCAGTGTGGCCGCACCAGCGTCCACCAGCCGCGTTAGTGCAGCCGACAAACGCATTATTAACGGCCAAACCGACGTTAACCAGTTAGTGCCTTTCAAGTACAAGTGGGCTTGGGAGAAGTATCTGGCAACATGCGCCAACCACTGGATGCCGCAAGAAGTAAACATGTCGCGCGACATCGCCTTATGGAAAAACCCAAACGGCTTAACTGAAGACGAACGCCGTATCGTTAAGCGCAATCTGGGCTTCTTCGTTACCGCCGACTCTCTTGCCGCCAACAACATTGTGTTGGGTACATATCGCCACATTACTGCACCCGAATGCCGTCAGTTTCTGTTGCGTCAGGCTTTTGAAGAAGCCATTCACACCCACGCCTATCAATATATTGTTGAAAGCCTCGACCTCGATGAATCGGAAATCTTCAACGCTTATAACGAAGTACCTTCCATTCGCGCAAAAGATGAGTTCCTGATTCCTTTCATCGACGCCATTGCCGACCCTAACTTCGAAACCGGCACACCTGAAGCCGACCAAACACTGTTGAAGTCGCTTATTGTTTTTGCGTGCCTGATGGAAGGTTTGTTCTTCTATGTTGGCTTTACGCAAATTCTGGCCTTAGGTCGTCAGAACAAAATGACAGGTGCCGCAGAACAATACATGTACATTCTTCGCGATGAGTCCATGCATTGCAATTTCGGCATCGACCTCATCAACACTATCAAACTCGAGAACCCGCATCTTTGGACACCCGAGTTCCGCGAAGAGATCCGTGGCCTGTTCCATAAAGCCGTCGAGCTTGAATACGCTTACGCAGAAGACACCATGCCGCGTGGCGTATTGGGTTTAAACGCCGGCATGTTTAAATCTTACTTGCGCTTCATTGCCAACCGTCGTTGCCAACAAATCGGTATCGAGCCCTTATTCGCGCAAGAAGATAACCCTTTCCCCTGGATGGCAGAAATGATCGATCTTAAGAAAGAACGCAACTTTTTTGAGACACGAGTGATCGAATATCAAACAGGTGGTGCATTAAACTGGGAATAATGCTTGGATACTGCTGTTCCTTAAGTTAGACTCATAGCGTGCCGGGTGCTGTGCACTTTGCACGCTTGTACCATTTGAAATGGGTCGCACCCTTTTAGTGGGGGCCATATCAAATGGGTGGACGTTTCTACGATTCATTCTCAAGGAGCACACTATGGCTACAGCCAAAAAGGCAGCAACCAAGAAGGCAAAAGCCGCCAAGAAAACAACGGCGGCAAAGAAAGTAGCAGCATCAAAGAAAGCAGTACCCGCTAAAAAAACAGTAACGACAAAGAAAGCAACGCCGGCGAAAAAAGTGGTGAAAAAAGCCGCAGCCAAGAAAGCAGTTGCTAAAAAAGCAACCGTAAAAAAAGCGGCCGCCAAGAAAGCAACAGCCAGCAAAAAAGTAGCAGCGAAGAAAACGGCAGCAAAGAAAACAACAGCGAAAAAAGCAGTCGCCAGAAAAGCTGTTGCAAAGAAAGCGGCAGCAAAGAAAACCGCTGCCAAAAAGACGGTTGTAAAAAAAGCTACGGCAAAAAAAGCAGTTGCTAAAAAAGCGCCGGCAAAGAAAGCCGCAGCTAAAAAAGCACCTGCAAAAAAAACCGTAGCCAAGAAAGCACCGGCAAAAAAAGCTACCGTAGCAAAGAAAACGCCTGCTAAAAAAGTAGCAAGCAAAGCTGCGCCCGCCAAAAAGGCGGTGGCAAAAAAAGCACCGGCAAAAAAAAACGCTAAAAAAGTGAAAACCAGTAAAGCAGCGGCAGGCGCCTCGCAAACATCAGAGGCCCAAGAGGCCACAAAAACGGTAAATCCCGCCGCAAGCTGGCCCTTCCCTACCGGTGATCGGCCATAACGCTTTTTATAAAAAACCAACTCCATTCAAACAGCCGCATTAAGCGGCTGTTTTTTTCTGTTGACTATCCTACGGTCATAATTAAAGTTTCTGCTTCAGTCTGCCAGACTCTCATGCGACAATGTGGCATCGTAAACTTCGATGGTGACTGATAACCATGTTTGGCAACATACTGCATTTCATCATCAACATCCTGTTCACCCTTTTTGGCATCGCACTGTTAATCAGGGCCTGGATGTTTGCAATACGCTTGCACCCGTTCAACCCCTACTCGCAAGCGTTATTACGCATTACCGACTGGCTGGTAATGCCCTTAAAGAAATTTATTCCTTCTACCGGTCGCCTCGACTGGCCCAGTATTGTGGCGGCCTGGCTGGTTGCACTTATTTATCTATTACTTACGTTCTTTGTGTTAACCGGCGCACTACCCTTAATGAACGGCATAGGCGGCGCACTTATCGCCAGTGTTTTAACAGTACTGAAATGGGCCTTTAACCTTGTTCTATGGCTCACGCTTATTCAGGTTATTTTGTCGTGGGTGAACCCTATGGCACCTATCATGCCCGTACTGCAAACACTTACCGCCCCCTTGCTCGACCCTATTCGGCGCGTTCTACCCAACCTGGGCGGTATCGATTTCTCGCCCCTGGTTTTATTAATTCTGGCGCAAAT
>NZLH01000250.1 GCA_002694155.1 Pusillimonas sp.
GTCGTGTTGAAGCGCGCTTCCCCGACCCACTGGCTAATCCTTACCTGGCGTTCTCGGCCTTGCTAATGGCCGGCCTGGATGGGGTGCAGAACAAGATTCATCCTGGTGATCCCGCCGACAAGAATCTTTACGACCTGCCGCCCGAGGAAGACGCAAAAATCCCAACCGTGTGTGCGTCGCTTGAAGAAGCTGTTGCCGCACTGGATGCCGACCGCGAGTTTCTTACGCGTGGTGGCGTTTTCAGCAACGACATGATCGATGCCTACATTGATCTGAAGATGGCTGAAATTACACGGTTGCGCATGACGTCTCACCCGGTTGAGTTCGACATGTACTACAGCCTGTAAGGGGTAAGGAATGGCAAGTCGTGACCGCGCCATGATCGACAGTTACGACTTGCTTGCCACTGCCGTTTTGTTGCTCGACAACAAAGGGGCAGTGCTTCATGCAAATAGCAGTGCAGAAGAGTTATTCGGTCTTTCGCGAAGGCAACTGAAAGGGTTGTCTGTTGCGATGCTTTTTGGGCCCGACCCAATATTACAGGGGCGATTTCAAGAGGCACTGGAAGGCCGTTTTGGTATTTTGCGGCAAGACAGCACCATTCGGGCACCAGGTGGTCAATCGATTTCCGTTGGTTTGGCTTTGGTGCCGCTCGATCATCAACCTTGGGCGGCATTGCTTGAGGTACGGGGGTTCGATCAGCACGACACACTCGATCGTACTTTGCAATTAACCCGTGAACTTAGCGTTCAGCGTGAATCGCTTCGGAATCTGGCGCACGAAGTGAAAAATCCCTTAGGCGGTATTCGCGGCGCAGCGCAGTTATTGGAAAGTGAGCTGGAAAAGTCGTCGTTGCAGGAATATACCCGGGTGATTGTGGCCGAGGCCGACAGGCTGGGTGCCCTGATTGACCGCTTGATTGCGCCGCAAGGTGAAGCGCTGGCTACTGAATCGTTCAATATTCACGAAGTTTGCGAACGGGTTTACACACTGGTTAAGGCAGAGTTTGCCAACCAAATTGAACTAGTGCGAGATTACGACGCGTCGGTTCCGGACATTGAAGGGGATCAGCCACGGTTGGTTCAGGCACTGTTGAACGTAGTGCGTAATGCCGCGCAGGCGTTAACCGAGCAACCAGATGCCAAAGATACACCACCGCGGTTGACGTTGCGCACACGAATAGGTCGTCAACTTACGTTGGCACGACAAACGGTGCGGCTGGGCGTTGTTGTGTCTGTTATTGATAACGGGCCCGGCATTTCGCCGGCTTTGCGTGAAAAGATTTTTCACCCACTAGTAACGGGCCGTGCCAGTGGAAGCGGTTTGGGCTTAAGCCTGGCGCAAGAGTTTGTACAGCAGCATGGCGGCGTAATTGAGTTCGACTCGCGTCCGGGTCATACCGAATTTCGCCTGATTTTACCGTTGGAGCAATCATGAAACCGGTTTGGATAGTCGATGATGATCAAAGCATTCGTTGGGTGCTTGAAAAAGCACTGGCGCGTGAGTCGATTCCTGCGCAGACGTTTTCCGGTGCCGATGAAATGCTGGATGCGCTGGAAAGCGGGGCTCCTTCGGTATTGGTAACCGATGTGCGCATGCCGGGTAAAGACGGTTTGGCTTTACTGCAGGAAATTAAACAGCGCTACCCCGAGCTCCCCGTTATTGTGATGACCGCCTACACCGACCTAAGCAGTACGGTATCGGCGTTTAAAAAGGGGGCGTTCGACTATCTGGCCAAACCTTTCGATATTAATGATGCAGTTGCGTTAATTCAACGTGCTATGCCCGTAATGTCGCAGCCGGAGGCCTCTGTTGCGGATGTGCCCGCCTTTGAGCGTGTCGACGCCCAGACGGTACCCCAGGTCATGATGAAATCGGCCTCGGTGGCAATGCAGGAGGTTTTTCGTGCCATTGGTCGTTTGGCCGTGTCACCGGCTACCGTCTTAATTACGGGGGAATCGGGAACCGGGAAAGAGTTGATCGCGCGGGCGCTGCACACGCATAGTCCTCGCGCGGCAGGTCCTTTTGTTGCATTGAATGCAGCGGCTATTCCGCGTGATTTGCTTGAAGCTGAATTGTTTGGCCACGAAAAAGGTGCTTTCACCGGTGCTACACAGCAGCGCCGGGGCCGCTTCGAGGAGGCCAATGGCGGTACGCTTTTTTTGGATGAGATCGGCGATATGCCTTTCGAGCTGCAAACCCGCTTATTGCGCGTCTTGGCCGAAGGCAGTTTTTATCGCGTGGGCGGGTCGCAGGCCATTAAAGTTGATGTGCGTATTGTGGCAGCTACACATCAACCGCTCGAGCAGCGCGTGGCACAGGGCCAATTCAGGGAGGATCTTTTTCATCGTTTGAATGTTATTCGCTTACGCTTGCCACCATTGCGTGAACGTAAGGAAGATATCCCCGCGTTAACCGAACTGTTCCTGACAAATAGTGCCCGTGCTTTAGGTGTGAGGCCGCGTCGTTTAACTGCGCCGGCAATGGAAGCGCTGATGGCGTTCGATTATCCCGGAAACATTCGTCAATTGGAAAATTTTTGCCATTGGCTTACCGTGATGTCGTCAGGACAGACGGTTGATCTAAAAGATTTGCCGCCTGAAGTACTTTCCGCGGCCAACGCGCCAGCCAACGAAGGTGATGGGCAAAAGGGCGAGACACAAGCTTCAAAGCAGGTACAAGCCCAAGCTGGCGTAAAAAATGACCAGGTCGACTGGATCAAGCTGCTGGCGGAAACGGCTAAAAACAAACTCGAGCGCAATGAGCCTGCGATTATGGCAACCTTAACGCGCGAGTTTGAAAGTGCGTTACTTAAAACTGCATTGCGTCACTGTCGTGACCGTAAGGCAGAGGCCGCCCAACGTCTTGGAATTGGGCGCAACACCCTCACACGCAAGTGCCAGGAGCTGGACGTTCATGTTGATTCCTGAGTTATTTGGCATTGCCTGAATAAACAATTGCTTAACAAGCGGCTTAAACACGATTGCGGGTGTCGTGTTTCATAATGCGCTCTTTTTCGCGCGCCCAGTCTTTATCGCGTGCAGTATCACGTTTGTCGTGGTGTTTTTTACCGCGCCCTAGTGCGATATCAATTTTGATACGGCCATTCTTGTAATGCAGGTTAAGGGGCACAAGTGTGTAGCCGCGCTGTTCGGTTTTGCCAATTAGCTTGTTAATTTCGTCGGCTTTCAATAGCAGTTTGCGGGTTCGGGTAGCATTAGGGTGAATATGCGTTGATGCCGTTTTCAACGGGCTAACATGCATGCCAATAATGAAAATTTCGCCATCGCGTACGATAACGTAGCTTTCCTTAAGTTGTACTTGGCCTGCGCGAATGGCTTTTACTTCCCAGCCTTCCAGAACAAGACCTGCTTCGAAGCGGTCTTCAATGAAATAATCGTGGCGGGCCTTGCGGTTTTCAACAATGCTCATGAATAGGTAAAGCTATAGAAGGTAAAATCAACCTTACATTCTAGCGATTAAAAAGATTCAATGCATACAGTCCAACGTTCTGTCCTGGTTCCTTACTCGTGCGCCCAGATGTTCGATCTGGTGGCCGATGTTGATAAATACCCTCAGTTCATGCCTTGGTGTGGTGGGGCAACGGTGCAGTCGCAAGACGAGCACGGCATGCAGGCTTCTATTACGATTAGTTTTGCCGGCATTCGCCAATCGTTCACCACACGTAACGAACACGATTATCCGCGCCAGATTAAATTTAACCTGGTCGATGGCCCTTTTTCCGAACTTACCGGGAAATGGGAGTTTATTGAATTGTCGCCCGATGCCTGCAAGGTTGTGTACACCATGCAGTATGCGTTTTCCAACCGGGGGTTAGAGCGTGTTGTTGGGCCGGTTTTCAATCGTATCGCCAGCAGTTTCATCGATTCATTCACTCAACGCGCCCAAGCCTGTTATGACTGAAATGACCAGTTTATGCGCCGATGAAACAAGGTTAATGGAAGTTGAACTGGTTTTTGCTGAACCTGATTGGGTATGGCATAAAACGGTCTGGTTGCCTATGGGCAGCACGGTAGAACAGGCGTACATACAAAGTGGGTTCGCCAACGCTTTTCCTGAAAAGGCAAAGCAGGTTGCTGCCATGGGTATTTTTGGTCAGCACTGCCGGGAAGACCACATTCTTGCGTATGGCGATCGGTTAGAGTTGTATCGCCCGCTGCAATTTGATCCAAAAGTGTCGCGTCGCAGGCGCGCTATGCATAAGCAACGGGTAAAAAATGAACACGGTTCTGTTTAAGCAGATTCCTGCCGCCAACGGCACTGCCGTGGGCGTGATTGTATTGAACCAGCCGAAGTGGTTGAATGGTTTGTCGCTTGAAATGGCGCAGGCTATTAGCAGGCAATTGGCTATTTGGCGCAACGACGACAAGGTTCGTTTGGTGTTACTTCGCGGGCAGGGGGAAAAGGCGTTTTGTGCCGGTGGCGACTTGCAGTCGTTTTATCAGCACATCCCCGAACAGGGCAGGCCTATTTGGTCTTCCAAGTACTTACGCACGTTCTTTCGCGACGAGTACATATTAGATTACACAATTCATACCTATCCCAAACCTATTGTGTGTTGGGCCAATGGTTACGTTATGGGCGGCGGTGCAGGCCTGATGATGGGGTGTAGTCATAGGGTGGCCACCGAAACAACGCGGTTTGCGATGCCTGAAATTAGTATTGGTGTGGTACCAGACGTGGGCGCAAGTTGGTTTTTGAACAGGATGCCGGCGGTTTATGGGCGCTTGCTGGCAATGACCGGTACCAGTATTAACGCTGCCGACACGCGCTTTTTGGGGCTTACGCAGTATGTTGCCGGCAGCCACCAGTGGAACCAGTTGGTTCAAGCCGTTCAAGCCGAATCGTGGCATACCGATCGTTTACAAAACGATGCGCTGCTGGATGACATCTTGCAGCGCTTTCAACCCGACACTCTAACCGTGGGGTTGATGCAGCGTTGCTCCGAGGCCATTCAACGCGCCTGCGGCGGGCCCGCTTTTAACACTATTTATCGCAATATCTTGCAGTGGGAAAGCAGTTCTGAAGAGGGCCTGAAACAGGCAGCGCAACGCATGAGTGCCGGTGCGCCGGGTTCCGTTAAATTGGCCTTTGAATTGTTGGAAAAAGGGCGGACGATAAGTTTGGCCGATGCATTTCGGCTGGAATACATTGTTGCACTGAATTGCGCAGGCAGCCCCGATTTAAAGGAAGGGATTCGCGCATTATTAATTGATAAAGATCGTTCACCCAACTGGGCGCCCAGCTCTATTAAGCAGGTGGATGCTCAATTTGTGTCACGTTATTTTCAACCCCCCTGGCCGGCAGATGAAAGCCATCCGCTGGCCTTGTTGGGTGCGGAATGAATCAGGCTTGAGGCGACTGGTTGAAGGGTTTACCCATGGGTACTAGCCTGCATCGGCCTCAATGTCGTAGGGCAAGTTGGCCAGCGTTACCGTTGGGCCATCGGGCTGGCCAAGCCTATAGGTTGCCTGGGCCATGTCGGCTAGTTTTACTTCAAGCAGCAACTGTACTTGTGCGCCGTCGTGTGCAGCATTTACAACCCGGCCAGCGGGTGCGTCTGGGTGCGCAGAGGCCAAGTTGAACAAATCTTGCCCAGGCAATGAGGCCACGTTTTCAGCGGGTACATGGGCTGTGCCGCGTGCCATGCGCCGTTTAACAGTGCCACGATAATGGCTTCGTGCCACTACTTCTTGCCCCGGATAACAACCTTTTGTAAAGCTAACGCCATTGATAAGGTCAAGATTCAGTGTTTGCGGTATGAAAGCCTCTTGGGTGGCGTGCTCGACCCAGGGCAAGCCGGCACAAATATCCGCCGTTTGCCATTGACTTAATGCGCTTGCATTAGCCTCAAGCGTTAATGTTTGTGCCTCGTTGGGAATAAACCACCATCTTTGCGTGTCTGGTCGGCTTTCGGGTGCGGCAACGCTTATGCCTCCCGGATGGGAAATAACATCGTAAGCCTTAGCTTGATTGGGTAAAGCAGCCATGTTCAGGCCGTTAACTTCCGGAACAACTGCATTGGCTGCAGCTTGGCTGTTTTCCAGTTTAAGCCCGATTGCACTTGCCGATAACCGACGAATTCTTACTTTTGAACGCAAAACAAACATGGTGAGTCGCTTAACAAGTGCGTCGGCGATGTCAGACTTTACTAATGCCTGATACACGGGCTCGTTATCTGGCGTATCAGATGCTTTCCACAGAACAAGGGTGGCCAGCGTTCTGCCTTTTGGGTTGCAATAGGCGGCCAACATACCTTTTTGAGATGTAATGGACATAACATCGTTGCTAAGCTGACCTTGCAGAAACGTTGGCGTGTCGACGCCCGCGAACTCAAGAATGGCGAGATCGGAAAGTACGGTGGCGGAATTAACAGCAAGATTCATTGTGGACACACAGATAAGAGGGAAAATTAAGCGTTAACGTTTATGATAGCGATCTTTGCCGGGGGTTGCACAACACCCTGCGGTGCTTTCGTACAATAGCGCAGGTTATATAGCTTATAGTGGCGCCATGTTGAAAATTATCAAGTCCTTGCTGGTCTGGTCAGTTAGCCTTTTGTTTGTGTTTTGTGCTGCTGTTGCCGGCGCTGCCTGGTATTGGGCGACCTCTCCGGCCAACATGCAAGTAGATCCCGCCGATTACCGTATTGAAACGGGTACTGGGGTACGTGGCGTGGCAAGGGCCATGAATGAGGCGGGTATTCAAATAAACGAAGATCTGTTTGTCATTATGGCGCGCTTAAGCGGGCGCGATGTCTTGCTGAAAGCGGGCGCCTACGAAGCCCGCCAGGGCGACTCACCCTGGGTCATGCTAGAGCGCATGGCTAGCGGCGACATGACCCAAACGCGAATTACGCTGCTTGAAGGCTGGACATATAAACGTATTCGGGAGGCCTTGGCAGAACATCCTGATGTACGTCAAACGCTTAATGGTGTCGACGATGCGCAGTTGCTTGAAAAGCTGGGGGTAAATTATCCAAGCCCGGAAGGGTTGTTTTTCCCAGACACGTATGTTTTTACGCCAGGCACATCCGATTTCGATATTTTGCGGCGCGCATACGTGGCGCAAAAGTCTTTGCTGGAAAAGTTGTGGCCCCAACGCAATAGCGATATTCCGCTAGAAACGCCTTATCAGGCGCTGATAATGGCATCAATTATCGAGAAAGAAACCGGCCATGCAGCTGATCGCGACCGGGTTAGCGGTGTGTTCGCGAACAGGTTACGCTTGGGCATGCCGCTGCAAACTGACCCCACTGTTATTTACGGAATGGGTGAAAAGTATCAGGGCAGAATTCGCAAGCGTGACCTTACAACTGATACCCCCTGGAATACCTATACCCGAAATGGCTTACCGCCCACGCCTATTGCCAGTAGTGGCCGTGCAGCTTTGGAAGCAGCTTTGAATCCCGAATCGCACAAGTACTTGTATTTTGTTTCTCGTGGCGATGGGACAAGCGAATTTTCTGAAAACTTGCGCGCTCACAATCGAGCTGTTGCCAAGTATATTCTAGGAAGAGATTGACTAATGGCGCAAAAAAAAGGCTTGTTTTTGACACTGGAAGGGCTGGATGGCGCAGGCAAAAGTACGCATGTGCCCTGGTTGGTTCAAGCGCTTTCAAGCCGTAATATCAATGTATTAAGTACGCGAGAGCCGGGTGGTACGCCACTTGGCGAACAGTTGCGCGACATGCTGTTGAACCAGCCGATGACACTTAAAGCCGAAACCTTGCTTATGTTCGCCGCCCGCGCCGAGCATTTGGAAACGGTCATTAAGCCGGCGTTGGCTAAAGGGCAGTGGGTTTTATGCGATCGTTTTACTGATGCCACTTTTGCGTACCAGGGGGGAGGGCGTCAATTAGGTGGGGCCGCTGTGAATACCCTTGAAGCCTGGCTACATCCCGACTTGCAACCCGATTGCACCTGGTTTTTCGATGTGCCGCTTAATGTGGCGCGTGAAAGGCTGGCGCAGTCGCGCGACCTCGACCGCTTCGAAAAAGAAGGGGCAGATTTTTTCGAACGAACGCGCGCTGCCTATCATCAGCGAGCACGGCAATTTCCTTCCCGCATTCGTGTGATAGACAGTGCGCGCAGTATTGTCGATATCCAAACCGATCTGGCAGGGCAGCTTGATGCGCTACTGGCGCAATGGAATTCGGGCACATAGGGAACGTATGGAACTGCCGCAATTTCTTCCCTGGCAAGAAGCTTCGGCCCGCACCTGGTTGGCCGGGCGCAGCCAATTTGCACACGCATGGTTGCTACACGGCTTGGCTGGCATTGGCAAACAGCAGTTTGCGTTGGCTGCCGCGGCTGCATTGCTGTGCGAATCTCCGCTTAATCAACTTGCGTGTGGTGCTTGCTCGGCTTGCCAGTGGGTTGCGGCGGGGAACCACCCTGATTTGCGGCGTATTCGCCCCGATGCCGTCGCCGCACTTGAGGGCGACGATACTGACGACGAGGCCGCAGTTGCGACAACAAAGAAATCGTTGTCGCGCGAAATTCGGGTCGAGCAGTTACGCCAATTGCACGACTGGTTTAATACGGCCACGCACCGAGGTGGCTTTCGAGTGGCGGTGCTGTATCCGGCCGAATCATTAAATGCGATATCGGCTAATGCCCTACTTAAA
>NZLH01000251.1 GCA_002694155.1 Pusillimonas sp.
TCCCTGGCGGCAACCGATGTTGCTGTCGTGCATTCCGGCTACGCGAAATGGCGTAAGGCATTGTTGCAGGCAGGCCTAACACTATTCGAAATGAAGCCGGCATACGCAACGGGGCAGGCTGGCCGTTCTGTGTTTGGCGGTAGTTCGGCCTCAAGCCTGCATGCTAAAACGTTTGTCGTTGACTCCTCCAGGCTTTTTGTGGGCTCATTCAATTTCGACCCGCGTTCGGCGCGCTTGAATACTGAAATGGGCTTGGTAATTGAGAACCCAGGGCTGGTAGAGCAGGTGTGGGACAATGTGCAAAATGGGCTGGCGCAGTCAAGTTATGAAGTAGCGCTTAAGCCGTCGGGTAGCTTAGTGTGGTTCGACCGAAGTAACGAAAATTCAGTTGCTTACAATTCCGAGCCTGAAACCAATATATTTTCTCGCTCGGCGGTTTGGCTGTTATCGAAACTTCCGCTCGACTGGTTGCTCTAATTTGTATCTACCCTAGCGCCGCCAGATAATTGTTAACAAAAGTAGATTGAATGACTCAATTATTTACTGTTCATCCGCAGAACCCGCAGCCACGTTTGCTAAAGCAGGCGTGCCAGCTTATTGACCAGGGTGGGTTGGTTGCCATACCCACTGACTCTAGCTACGCCGTTGTCGCTCAACTTGACGATAAGGCGGCAGCCGATTCTTTGCGTCGTCTTCGTGGTCTGGATGCGCGTCATCATTTAACGCTTCTTTGCCGCGATTTGGCTGAAATTGGTCATTTTGCCCGTGTAGACAATCGCCAGTATCGTTTTTTGAAAATGGCCACGCCGGGACCCTGGACTTTTATCCTCGAGGCCACTCGCGAAGTGCCGCGTCGTGTTTCGCACCCTTCGCGCAAAACCATTGGTATCCGAATTCCCTATAACAAGGTTGCCTTGGATCTTCTGGAAACCATGGGTTCTCCACTAATGTCGACCACGTTGATTCCCGAGGGTGAGGAACACCCTTTGAACGATGCGGATGAAATTGTCCAGCGATACGCGCACCAACTTGCCGCTGTTATCGATGGCGGTGCATGCCCTTTTGAACCTACTACCGTAATTGACCTGACTGGAAGCGAACCCGAAATTGTCCGTCGTGGGCAGGGCGATCTGGCAGCACTGGGTCTCGATTGATCGCCCCGTAACCGTCTATTTGTAAACAGGTCAAGTATGGAATCCATTATTCAAACCATCACGGTATATGCATTGCCGGTGCTGTTCGGTATTACGCTGCACGAGGCGGCGCACGGGTATGTCGCCCGCATGTTTGGCGATCCAACCGCTTATTAAATGGGGCGTATCAGCTTGAACCCCATACGCCATATCGATCCTGTTGGCACAATTGTGGTGCCGTTGGTGTTGCTTTTCAGTACTAAGTTAATGGGTGGGGCGGGCATGTTGTTTGGCTGGGCCAAGCCGGTGCCAGTCGATTGGTCGCGCCTGCGCAACCCGAAGAAAGATATGCTGTGGGTTGCACTGGCTGGCCCGGGTTCGAACATGGTAATGGCCATTATTTGGGCTTTGTCACTTAGGTTTCTTATGGAATTTGGTGCAACGCCGGGCGATTTTTGGGTGCAAATGGCCATTGCCGGTATTCAGGTGAATTTGATTCTGATGGCACTAAACCTGCTGCCGCTGCCGCCGTTAGATGGCGGGCGGATTGTTTTCAGTTTATTGCCCGGTAAGGCGGCCTACCAATACTCTCGCATCGAGCCGTATGGTTTGATGATTATTATTGTTTTAATGTTAACGGGTGTGCTTTGGACGCTGCTACGGCCCCTGCTAATGCTGGGTCAGGGCGTTGTAAGGTGGTTTTTGTAAGAAAACCTGGTTCTGCTGTTATCGGATTTCGTCTATATCCGTTAAACTTGCGTGTTAATGTTATTTAGGGCTTTCTCACCCCCTTTGGTGAGCTCTCGGAGAAATACCCCATCATGATAAGTACCGATTCTGTGATGCCTGAGTTCCAGGGAAGTATGGTTGCGCTGGCAACGCCCATGTTCCCCGATGGCACACTTGATTTCGAAGCCTATCGCAAACTCATCGACTGGCACGTTCAGGAAGGCACGGATGCCCTTGTGGTGGTGGGAACTTCCGGCGAGTCACCCACTGTAAGCATGGACGAACACGCAGAGCTTATTCGTGTTGCCGTTGAACATGCTGCCGGTCGTATTCCGGTTATCGCCGGGGTGGGGGGCAACTCCACCAGCGAGGCTATCGAGCTGTCTGAATATGCATTCAAGGCTGGCGCCAAAGCGGGGCTGTCAGTGGCGCCGTATTACAACAAGCCTTCGCAGGAAGGGATGTATCAGCATTTCCGCACTATTGCAGAGAAAGTGGAATTACCCACCATTCTTTACAATGTGCCGGGTAGAACAGTGGCCGATATGTCGAACGACACAGTTTTACGTTTGGCGCATATTCCCGGCATTATCGGCCTGAAAGACGCAACAGGCGACATTGGTCGCGGTGCCTGGTTGTTGCATTACAAGCCAGATAATTTTCAGGTGTTCAGCGGCGACGACGCAACGGCGGCTGCGCTTATCCTAATGGGTGGAAAGGGCAATGTGTCGGTTACCGCCAACGTTGCACCCAAGCTCATGCATCAGCTATGTGCCGCAGCGCTAAGCGGCGATGTTCCTGCTGTGCGCCGTTTGAATGGTCAGTTGGCGCAGTTGAACAAAATTCTGTTTATTGAAGCGAATCCAATACCCGTGAAGTGGGCCATGGCTGAAATGGGGCTGTGCCAGGCGGGTTATCGCTTGCCCCTTACTCCCTTGAACGAGCAGTATCACAATGTGGTGCGCCTCTCCTTGAAAGAAGCAGGTCTTATTTAAATGTCAAATATTCGCCTTTCTAAACGCTATACCAGCCTGGCTATTGGTCTGGGCTTCGTGGTTTTGTCCGGCTGCTCGCAAATTAACCAATACATGGGCGCCGAAGATGCTGTTGATTACAAAAGCTCTGTGGCGGGGGATCCCCTTAGTATTCCACCCGATTTAACCCAGGCAAACCGCGACGCGCGTTATCGTGCACCGGAAGGTACGGCAACGTTTAGTCAGTATGCTCAAACCCAGCAACAACAGGCCGCTGCCGGTGGGCGCGATACAGTGTTGCCCAGCGTAGACGACGTTGAAATTCGTCGCGATGGCGATTTGCGCTGGTTGGTGGTTGATCGCCCGGCCGAGCAGGTCTACCCCGAGGTTGTCGAGTTTTGGGGTAACGAGGGCTTTACCATTCATATTCAAGATCCCCAGGCCGGTCTTATTGAAACCGATTGGGCAGAAAATCGGGCTAAGCTACCGCAGGGTCTTATTCAAGGTGCGTTTAGTTTTATTTTTGAACAGGTTGCCGACAGCGGTGAACGCGAACGTTTTCGCACGCGTCTCGAGCGGGTAAACGGTAAAACCGAGGTTTACATCAGTCACCAGAAAATGGTGGAAACCGGAACGGTAGACAACACCGGCTGGAAGTGGATTGAAGGTAAAGAGGATCCCAACCTGAACGCTGCCATGCTGGCCCGCCTTATGGTGTTTTTGGGTACCGATATGGAAGATGCCCGTCGCAAGTTGCAGCAGGCTGAAGAAGTTAACCTAACGCCTGTCGTCGATCAGTCTGCGCCGGGAATGGCCCAGCTTACCATTAACGAATCGTTCGATCGCGCATGGCGCCGCGTTGGCGTGGCTATTGATTCGGCCGGTTTCTATGTCGAAGACCGTGACCGCTCGGCAGGTGATTACTACATTCGCTACCTGGATACTGACACAGGCGAGAAAATTGAACAGCCCGGCTTCTTTGGGCGCTTGTTTGGCAGTAAAGGTACGGCCGAGGCAGCCCAGTATCGCGTTAACGTACGGGGCGAGGGCGCCGGGTCGGTAGTGCGTGTGCTAACGGCCGATGGTCAGCTCGATAATTCCGACACTGCCAAGCGCATCATGACAGTGCTGGCCGAGCAAATGTAGTAATGCAGTTTTGGGGTTACGGCTGGTAATGAATCCAGCCGTCTTCCAACCACATTTGTAATGAGTCCCGCGTATCGGGGCTCATTTTTTTTACGACGCTGCAATTAATTTGGCGTTGATCGGCCAGCATTTTGATTGCGCCGCTGGCTTTTATTTGCGCAACTTCACCGTTTATGAATACCTGAGAGCCTTTGTAAAGCAGGCGAGTGCAGCGGTCTAACACCAAGGAGCCGGTTGCGGGCGGGTTGTCGAATAAGTCGAGTTCCGTTTCAAGGTTTGGTTCGAAGGCAGCAGCTTGCGAGGGTTCGCTTAACCATTGCCCCACAAATCGGGTTGCCAGCGCTTCATTGAATTGAACTTTTGCAACGGCAGCCAACGTTGCTTTTACAAGTTTTTCCGGAATTTGTGCAGGGGTAACGGTAGCAGGTGCGCCTTTGTCTTTATAGGTTTTGTTAAGAACGGCA
>NZLH01000252.1 GCA_002694155.1 Pusillimonas sp.
AAAAGATTATCTCTTGCAAAATCTTTTGTTTGAGCTTGAGTGTAAAAATTTTGTATTGTTTGTCTAGTTTGTGCCATGGTTATTAATATTTATTCATTTCAACTAATTTTAATCAATCAGCTAATAATAATTTATATGTAGTGCTTCCTATAACAATAGGAACATGTTTCGTCTGTGTTACTGAAGCAGTAGTTACTGTACCAGAAAAACCTGAAAGTGTTCTAATATTAGCAATGTGTAAAGTATTATGATTGGTTGAAGTGGTGTTAGTATCAATGCTTCCTGAAAGAAAATCTACATTAGCTGTTGTAGATTGAATTGTAGTTTGAATTCCATCATTATCTTCAATTGCTAGAAAATTAGCTGATAATTCTACCACCTGACCACTAACTTCTAAGATATCGGTAGTTATTCCAGCATTTGTATTATTTTCTGCTAGTGTCGATACTGCTAATATTTTAGTTGTATTATCATCTACTACACCACTAATTGTGTTAACTCTATTTTCTAAATTATCTAATTCAAGCCCTTCATTGGATATGTTACTGGTATTAATATCTATAGCTGCAGAAAGAAAAAGAACATTAGATGTATTTTGTTGATTATAAGCTGATAATGATGTTATACTTGCCCCTGCTAAAGTATTAAATGTTATTTTTTTTGAAGAATTTGTATCCTCATCTACAATATACAATAAATCATTACTCGTAAAACTAATTCCCGATAAAGTTTCTAATTCTGTTAATTTTAAATTTGGCATAATATTATGTGGTTACTGAGATTAATTGACCTCCGTCAAATGTAAATGTTGACGTTGAAATTACTATAGATTGTGTGAGTCCATCAGGTCTAGCTTCTTGAACCGCACTAATGGCATCTACTCTAGAACTTAGTAGCAAAATATCTGTCTGTAATGGAGCTACATTAATATTTGCCGTTTGAAAGTCGCTAGATAATGATAATACTTCATTAGTAAATGTTGCTACTGTAGAATCTAAATTATTTACCCTTAAATTTACACCACTTAGTAAATTTTGAAATGTAATTTTTTTAGAAGCAGGTACAGATACATCTACCAAATAAAGTAAATCATTATCACTAGGAACAGTAATTGGGTTTAAATCTGATACTTTAGTATCTGCCATGTAATTATTTAATTAAATGACTTTGTTATTAAACTAATTCGTTGAAATCTGTACCAGTTTTAGTTGCGTAGAAATTAACTAATATAAACTCTGCAGCTCTTGTTGGCTTTAAGTAAATATCAATTCTTAATTCATTCGCATCAATAATATCTGGTGTATTATTTCTTTCATCACAAATAATTAGATAATCATATAAACCTTCAGTATTCTTAACATTTTCAAAAATAGGTGTTAATGTATTTACTATTCTTGTTCTAGTTAATAACGTATTAGGTTCAAATATAAAGTTTCTAACTGTATTTTTAGTTGCTTTTTCAAGGTATAAGAATAAACGTCTAACATTAATTCTATCAAATGCACTTGGTAATTTTTGTGCTGTCTTTTGACCGAATACCACAGGCCCTTCAACTGGGAATGATGGAATAGGATTAACAGATATCTTATACAATTGATCTCTTTGCTTTTGAGTTGGTGATAATGCTAACCCTGCTGCTCCTGTTAATCTACCTCTTGCAAAACCAGCTGGTGCGAACCATGGATCAAAATTAGCATCTGAATTTGCCATTATAGATGCAATATATCCTGACGATGGGCAAAATGATAATCCACCATAAACTGAATCTGTACTTTGTACCCATTGACCATATAAAGCTGCATAACTCGTATTAACAAGACTTGCAAATGCTTTAATTGGATTGAGTATATCTCTAGAAAAGTTCTTATCACTATCTTGTAAAGTTAAGAA
Organism: Pusillimonas sp.; assembly: GCA_002694155.1. GTDB lineage: Bacteria > Pseudomonadota > Gammaproteobacteria > Burkholderiales > Burkholderiaceae_B > Neopusillimonas. The sequence continues at coordinate 1,891 of NZLH01000252.1, forward strand.
ACCCTCACCTTGTACAAAAATTGATCTTGGTAGATCGGCAATAAAGATATGATCTTTTCTTCTATCTTCAGCAAAAGTTGTGAATCTAGTTATAATATCATTCCAAAAAGCTCTATAATTTCTTGCATTTACATGTAATGTATTATCATTTATTTTTGTACTTCTAAAAGCACTAATTGCAGGAACTGCAGCTGTATCATCATATATTTCAGTTGCTAAAGATTGCGAAGTTGAATAGATTGTGGATAAACCTCCATCTACTGTTATATCAATATCAAATCTTTCTGCATTTTCTACTGTATCTAATAATCTATCAAGCTTTTCAGGAACATTACCGATTACTTTAGTACTTAAATCTGTATTTGAATGGGATCCAAGTGCAAATAACTTATCAGCTCTACCTAAAAGAGTATCTACATTAGTAATATGAGCTTTAAGTGCGACTTGTGTTGTATTACCACCTCCAAATGCTGCTGAAAGTGATGGCCACCCATTATCTAAATCATCAGATAAAGTATTGTCTGTTAAAAATCTTATCTTAGTAGTAGGTTTACCTTCTGCATTTAGATATGTTGAGCTAATTCTATTACTTAAAAAGTCATTAACTAAAATATCCATTGTCTGTAGAGCATCACCCGTTTCAATTCTGAAAGGAACTGCTTCTCCTCCTAATTTATCATTTATTTTTCTATGATAATCAGTAGAACCAACAATAGTTTCATCTAAAGTAAGATTTAACTTTATAGTATTAGTTGTTGCTGGGGTAGCTCTTAGTCTAAATAAACCTATCGATAATGTATCATCAAATTCAGAAGATTCTATATCATAATCGGTTAAATTTTCCATTTGTTCAGAAATACTACCATCTGAAAAACCAAATGTATTAGAATTATTGTCAGATTTAGCTGTAAGCTGATTATCTAATCTTGTAGTTGGTAATGGTATAAATGTTTCTGGGTTAATAGTAACAGAATTACTACTAACTGTATTTGAAAGTGTTTGGATACTTTTAATACCATCGAAATCAGTAGCTGGATTTAAATTTGTATTATCAATAGCACCTAAATAGAATCCTTGGAAAGTTTGATCAATTGTAGTTTGTGCTTTATTAATAACTAAAAATGCAGCTTTACCTAAAGCACCAAGAGTACCAAAAGTTGATGCAGATTCATCTATCCAATCAAATCCATCTTTTTGATAAATCTTAAAATATGTTTCTTGATCAATTGTAAAGTGCTCTGGCTCACCAATTAAAACTGTACGAGTTGCAGAACTTACACTTGTATTAGTAAATCCAGATAATGCAGTAATTGTATTTTCATTATTGTCAATAGCAACTGCAGATGCAGGATATGCTAAAACACTGTAATTATTACCAAAACCTATACCTCGTTGGTTACCGTAAGGCATTCTATAGGCAAAAACATTTGCAGGGCTGTTAAATAGAGCTCTAGCTGTACTTGCAAAATATAATTCTGCTGGAACCGTAGGGTCACCATATATATCTATAAATTCACTTTTTGAAGTAACTTGAATAACTTCATCAGTCGGTCCTCTATCAGCAAAGCCTGTAACTAGTACGTTGGTACCTGCAGGTAGTACAGGTCTAATTGATTGATCGATTTCTCTTATTTCTACTCCGGGAGATGTTATTGTACGTGCCATATAATATTATTTATAGTATCCCGGATTAAAATTATACCAATTCAACTAATAACTGAGAGAATGCAAATTCAAAAGTAGTTTCTATTTCTCCTGGCTGTCTATAGTTAAAATTTATACCTCCTAAAGCAACGGGAAATGCATCAGTATATATAAACTTAACTTTATTTTTATCAAATTCATCTAAAGCAAATAGAGTAATATCAGTCTGATATAAATCAGGTGAAGTTAAAGTTTTATTCATATTTCTTTCTTTACTAGATACATTAGGTACGGTTACTATTCCTTTATCATTAAACTGAGATTCCTTTTCATCATTTAATAAATCTAACCATTTGTATATTACCCAATAATTATTAAACTCATTATCAATGGTAAAGTTAACACTGACATTACTATAAGGTGGTCTAGTATGTTTTGAAACTTTATATGATTGACCTGCGTACCCCAATGTTTCGGATTGAACTTGAATAT
>NZLH01000253.1 GCA_002694155.1 Pusillimonas sp.
GCAGCGCCAAAGGGGTTCGGCTGACGCAGGTTGGCGAGCTTCTGGCCGCCCGGGCGGTCACCGTTATACGGGAAGTGGCACGCGCGCATGAAGACGTTTCCGCGCATCTGGGCAATACAACCGGTCGGGTTACGGTTGGGTTATCACCTGCGGTGGCGGTGCTTTTTTCGCCGGGGGCGGTAGCGCGCTTTCGCAGGCGCTGGCCCCATGCCAGGGTTTGCATCCGCGATGTACTGTATCCGCAAGCTTTGCATCAGCTGCGGCGTGGTGATTTGGATTTTGTCTTAGGGCCGGTACCGGCAACCGGGGTTGGGGCTGACCTGCTTTGTCAGGTGCTGTTTCACAGCCAGGAGGTAATCGGAGCAAGACGGGGTCACCCGCTGGCCAAGGTGCGGAAATTGAAGGATTTGTCTGATGCCTCATGGATACTGGTGGGGCCGGCGCGGGGGCCGGGCGACCCCCAGCATCTGCACCTGGAGGAGCGCGGCATGCCACCGCCCAAGGTGCCCCTTGAGTGTGAATCGTTCTTTTCTTTGCTTAGTTTGATGCCGACACAAGACGTCATTGGCATTATGCCGCGTAGTTTTCTCAGCCGTCACGGCCGCCGGGCTGGTCTGGTGTCTCTACCGATTGAAGATCCTTTGCCCATTACCACTATTTATGCGGTCTCGCGCAGCGATGCGCCCCTAAGCCTGCCGGCACAAGACCTGCTTGAGGCTTTCATGCAAGAGGCCCGTGAGGTTGTGAATAGCCAATTAAAATAAAGTCCATGTCTCGCATCAATTGCCCACAATGTCGGCGCCCTAAATCGTACTGCGTTTGCAAACACATCACAAAGGTGTCCAGCACTACACGGGTTCTTATTTTGCAGCATCCGGAAGAAGATCGGCACCCGTTTAATACCGGCCGCCTGGCTGCATTAAGCCTGAAAAATTGTGATCTCTGGGTAGGTGAACAATTCTCTGGTCTTAGCGCAGAACTGGCAAAGTTTTCTTCTGTGTATTTGCTGTTTCCCGGTGAGTCGGCACAGACGCCACAGGCGCTGGCCGAACATGCCGCCACCAAGCCAACTTTATTGATAGTGCCGGATGGTACCTGGCGTAAGGCAGCCAAAATTCTTTATGCAAACCCGGAGCTTGAAAGTTTGCCGCGCGTTAAGTTGGGGCCGGGTAACCCTTCGCGTTATCGCATTCGCAAAGCGCCAAAACCCGAAGCCGTCGCGACCATCGAAGCAATTGTGCGCACCTTGGAAGTTTGGGAGCCCGAGCGTGATTTCTTGCCGGTTTTAAAACCGTTTGAGGTGTTGGTGGAACAACAACTGGCAAAGCGTTCTTTGCAGAAAACCTCGACACCCCCAGATAGTTAAACGCCTATTACAACAACGACGCCATTAACCAGTAAATAATAGCGGCCAGCAGCGCCGATGCGGGTACGGTAATAATCCAGGCGGCTACGATCTTGGTCACAGCAGTACGCTTCACCAGTTCGTTTTTGTATACCTTGCGAATTTTCTTGTATTCTTTTTTGCTCAGTTCAATGTCGGCTTCATGGGCTTTCAGCTCTTTCAGCATGGTTTGTTTGGTGGCAATGTCGGCGGCCGCAAAGCGATCGAGGAAGGCTTCAACAATTTCTTTGTCGGCACCGGAGTGATGGTGCTTTATTTCTTCCAGCATGCGTGAATAGTTCGATTTCAAACGCTCACGCAGGAAGCCCACGCCAAAGATGCCGCCAATGGCGATATGGGTGGAGCTGACCGGCAGGCCTAACTGTGACGCGATAATAACCGTAATAGCAGCCGCCATTGCCACTGAAAACGCGCGCATTTGGTCTAGGTCGGTAATTTCGCCGCCTACGGTACGTATCAGTTTGGGGCCATATAAAGCCAGGCCAAGTGCCAGGCCAATAGCGCCAATTAACAATACCCATAACGGGATGCCTGCTTGTTCAGACACGCCGCCACGCAACACGGTGTCGGCAATAGCGGCCAACGGGCCAATGGCGTTGGCAACATCGTTGGCACCATGGGCGAAACTTAGCAATGCGGCCGCGAAAATCAGGGGGATAACGAACAGCGAATTAATGGCTTTTTTAGTGTTGTTAAGCTGGCTGGCGCGGCGCGTAAGTAATTTACGCATAAGCAGCCAGAAAAGCAGGCCCATGGCGATGCCGATTCCGGCTGCAGTGAAAAAATCTACCTTCCAGACTTTACTTAACCCTTTCAGCATTAGGTAAGTTGTGAAAGAAAACGCCATCACACCGATCAGGATGGGCACGGTGCGGCGGGCGGCTTCCACCATGTCGGTTTTGTAGGTAATGGCGCGTTTAATCCATAACAGGAAGCCGGCGGCAATGAGCCCACCCATAACGGGCGAAATAACCCAGCTGGCGGCGATTTTTCCCATAACGGGCCAGTTAGCAGCGGCAAAACCACCGGCAGCCAAACCTGCGCCTAGAACAGCACCCACAATCGAGTGGGTGGTGGAAACTGGGGCACCTAATGCGGTAGCCAGGTTCAGCCAAAGTGCGCCGGCCAGCAGTGCGGCTGTCATAAGTGCGATGAAGTGATCGCTGTCGGGCACGTACGACATGTCGATAATGCCGCCGCGTACGGTGGAAATAACATCGCCCCCCGCAATAATTGCGCCGGCCATTTCGAATATGGCCGCAATGACAATGGCCCAACCCATGGATATCGATTGAGACCCGACAGCCGGCCCAACATTATTGGCAACATCGTTGGCGCCAATATTCATGGCCATATAGCCGCCAATCATTGAGGCCACCACCAGCAAAATGCCTTGTTGCCCGGTAATGCCCAAACCCAGAGAGGAATAAATCATGATGCCGGCAACAAACAGCAGAGCCAGGCCGTAGCGGAAGAACTCGCGTCGGCTGCGTTTGGTACCTTGTTGCAGGTCGTTCACGTTTTGGAGCTTCATGGGTAAGGTAGGGTTTGTTCTGGGTTAAGGAAAACAGCGTTTGAGCAAACAGTGCAAATTATGACATTTCTTTTTTTGTCATATTTCAGGCATGAAAAAGCCCATGTGTTATGCATGGGCGAAATATATTTTAACCGTTCTTGCGACTAAGCCGCTTGCAGGCTTAGGGCGAACTCGGTGTGTTTCTGGTGGTGGTGTGCATGCGTTTTTTCTACCTCGGCAAAACCCACTTTCAACCCGTTTACCTCGGCGTCGCTTAGCAAGCGTTCAGCCATGGGAAACACCATGGCATCCTCTTTCCAGATATGGTCGGGGTACAGTAAAGCAATACCACGGATTGCTTCGCAAAGGGTTTGTCGCGCCTGGGCCTCGTCTGTTTCCAGCAAATTAATGCCTTCTTCCAGTTGCCCAACCAGCTTACGGCCTTTTACGTGCTCGCCTTTCAGCCCGCCAATGGGGCAACCGCTTTCAGGTACATTAGCTTCAACCAATGCAGGAAATAGCAGGTCTTCTTCCTTGCCGTGGTGGCAGTGGTCGGCAAATTCGCGCATGAACTCAACAGCCTGGCGTAAAAGAGGCACATCAACGGGTTCTGAGCCGGCAATACCGGGTGCAAGACTGTTCAGGTGATTCACAACCATCAGAATGTAACGATGGTCATCGACCAGTTGTTGAATGGGGTGGTCTGACATGATGCGTCTCCTTTACGACGATGGGACTATGGCAATCTATAAGCAATGACGTTATCGCCTGCGGTGGTATCCAGCGAACCGTGGCCGCCTGCCACCACGACTAAATACTGTTTTCCATCTTTGCCCATGAAGCTCATGGGGGTGGCTTGCCCACCTGCGGGAAGGCGTTGCTCCCACAGTTGTTTGCCTGTTGAAACATCATACCCCCTTACGTAGTTGTCGATTGTGCCAGACAGGAACGCCACACCCCCCGCTGTCATAAGTGGCCCGCCCAGGTTGGGCACGCCCATTTTGAAGGGCAGAGGCACAGGGGAACTGTCGACCACTGTGCCATTTTTGTGTTTCCAAACTATTTCGCCGGTAGCCAGGTCGGCGCCGGCCACATACCCCCATGGCGGGGCCTGGCACGGTATGCCCAGCAACGACAAGAAGGGAAAGAGCTTAACCGCGTAGGGCGCACCAAAGTTCTCGTTTAAAGCGGGTAAACCGTGCTCTGGCGGTGCTTTGTTAACCACCAATGAGGTATCGTCGTTACGGGGAATAAGTTGCGATACAAAGGCAAGGTATGTTGGTGTGGTGAAAGCAACCTGACGTTGTGGGTCAACCGCGATGCTGCCCCAATTAAACACACCAAAATTGCCCGGGTAAATAAGGGACCCTTCCAGCGAAGGTGGGGTGAAGCGGCCGTCGTAACGGTAACGATGGAATTGGATGCGGCAGGCTAGCTGGTCGAACAGGGTGGCGCCCCACATGTCGGCACCCGTCAGTTCCGGTGGGTTGAACGACAGTTTTGAAACAGGTTGGGTGGGGGCGGTGAAGTCGCCCGGTACGGCCCCTTGGGGGGCGGGTTCTTCTTTAATCGGCAAAATAGGTTCGCCGGTAAGCCGGTTCAGCACAAACAGTTCACCCTGCTTGGTGGGTTGCACCAGCGCCGGCACCGTTTCGCCGTTAATGGTGAGGTCGAGCAGGCTGGGTTGCGAGGGGACATCGTAATCCCACAAATCGTGGTGAACGGTTTGATAGTGCCAGCGCACCCGGCCGGTGTCCAGTTCAAGTGCCACTACCGATGTGGAATATTTCTCGACCTCAGGGCTGCGGTTACCACCCCATTGGTCGGGTGGCTGGTTGCCCATGGGAACGTAAATGAGCCCAAACTCTTCATCTACGCTACTGATGCTCCAGCTGTTGGGCGAATTCGGCGTATAGGTTTCGCCAGGGGGTATGGGTTCGGTTTGTTCTGGGTTGGCAGCATCCCAATTCCAGACCAGTTCGCCGGTATTGACGTTAAACGCGCGAATAACGCCTGAGGGTTCGCTGGTGGAAACGTTGTCAAGCACAGTGCCGCCCACAATCAGCAGGTCGTCAGTGACGACCGCTGGCGAAGTGGAGTAATAGCCGCCCACGCGTTTGTTGGGCATGTTATTCCACAGGTCGATTTCACCTTTGCCTTGCCCAAATGCAGAGCAGACCTCGCCGTTTTCAGGGTTTAGTGCAATAACACGACCATCTGATGTGGGCATGAACAAACGTGCATTGCAGTCGTCGGTAAACCCTTCCAGTGCCGCTTTATCTACTTTGGCCTGATAAGAAACGCCGCGGCAGGTAAGGTGTTGCAAGGCCATGTCGCCCTCGATTTTTGGGTCGAAGCGCCACAGCTCTTCACCCGAAGTGGCATCCAGTGCAATCACGTTCTGGTGTGGGGTGCACAGGAACAGACGGTTGCCCACGTTCAAAGGCGTGACCTGGAAGGTGGTTTCCACCGGGTCGCCTGGTTGGCCTCGCATATCGCCGGTTTTATAGTGCCAGGCCACTTCCAGCTGCCCGATGTTTTCCGGTGTAATTTGTTCCAGCGGTGAATAACGTTGACCAAAGCCGGTACGGCCATAAGCATGCCACTCTTCTTTGGGCACGTTGGGCCCGCGATAGGTGTCGGGTGTGGTGCGCATGGCAAGAGTGCCATTAATGCGATGCGGGTCGTTAACCCAGCTGGCCGCTGAAATAACCAGCGTACCTAGCAAGGCCAACCATAACAAGCCCTTATTTAATACTGGAATGCCATGTAACGAGCGGTTAACCCAGGGTACCAGCAACCATAAGCCAAGCACGAAAAACAAGCCCACCCTTGCAGCAAGTGGCCACCAGCTAAGCCCCTGCTCGTAAATTGACCACCAAAGCAGCCCGCCCAGAAACAAGGCATACCAGAAAAGAGCCAAGGCACTTTGTTTGAACAGCAGAATGGAGACAAGTATTAGCGCCAGGCCAAAGGCAATATAAAGGGGAGTGTCGCCCAGAATGACCAGCCAGGCCCCGCCAACCGTTAAAGCCAACCCGGCTAAGATCAATAAAAATGCAGTAAGGGTAAGCAGTAACGGGCGTCTGGTTGAGGTCATGAGCTTTCCTGTGGCTTGATTCGGAACCAAAGCCCGTAAAGGGCTGGTACAAATAATAGAGTAATAGCGGTCCCTACGGCTACCCCCCCAATTAATACAAAAGCCAGGGGCCCCCAAAAGGTGTCCAGGGTTAAAGGTACAAACGCGAATACTGCAGCTAATGCGGTAAGTACAACGGGCCGGGCGCGTTGTACAGCGGCTTCCACGACGCCCTCGAATGGGCGCATGCCGGCCTCAAAGTTGTCGGCGACTTGCTGGGTCAGAATGAGGGTGTTGCGCATCAGAATGCCGGCCAAGCCGGTTAAGCCCAGCAGTGCCACAAAACCAAAGGGTTGATTAAAAATCAGCAACGCCAGAACGGCACCAATTAAGCCAAGGGGGGCCGTGGCAATAACCATGAACGTGCCGGAAAAAGAGCGCATTTGAATCATGATGAAGATCAGCATGACGGCAAACATGACGGGCTGCATCTTCTGAATGGAAGACTCGCCCTTGGCCGACTCCTCAACTGAGCCAGCCAGTTCCAGGTGATACCCCGTTGGCAGGTTGTTGCGCAGTGTTTGGAAGCCGTCCCACAAAGCCAGGCTTACATCGTTGGGCTGTGCGCCTTCCACATCGCCTTGTACCATTAGCACTCGCTCCCGGTTGTGCCGTTTAATGACGGGAGCTTCAAACCGTGTTTCAACTTTACCTAATTGCGAGAAGGGCAATTTTCGCCCTTCTGGGGTCACAATTTCAATGCGGTTCAGAACATCAATGTTTTCTTGCGAGTTACGCGCCAAGCCGGCCATGCGCGCCACCACATTGACGCTGCGGATGTCTTGGCGAAGTTGGGTAATGGTGATGCCATCCAGCTGAAACTGGAGCTGGCGCGACACATCTAACGGTGTCATGCCCAGTAGGCGCAAGCGTTCCTTATCCATTCTGAGATGGAGAACAGGCGCACGTTCGTTCCAGTCTAGGTGAGCACCGCGGATGTGCGGGTTTTGTTGCATTGTGTCGCGGATGTTGTAGCCGATTTCGCGCAAGGTGTCGGGGTTGGGGCCCAGAACACGAAAGGCAACCGGCCAGGTGACAGGGGGGCCATATAACAGCCCTTTAGCACGTACCCTGGCTTCGGGAAATTGGCCATCTTCAATGGCTTGGTTGATACGTGCAATAACACGGTCGCGTGCCTGGGCGTTGGTTGCAACAGCAATAAGTTTGGCAAACCCGGGGTCTGGCATTTCCGGGCTGGCGGAAATGAAAAACCGGGGTGCTCCTGCGCC
>NZLH01000254.1 GCA_002694155.1 Pusillimonas sp.
CCAGCAATTTTGGCCGATCTTATTTCCAAGGCCATGGTGGGTACGTTCTTGGGTATTTTGTTGGCTTATGGCTTTGTTGCACCTGCCGCCTCGGCAATGGAGCGGCGTAATGAAGCTTCGCTAAAGGTGCTCGAATGCATCAAGGTTACGCTGCTTGCTTATATGAATGGTTATCCGCCTCAGCTGGCTGTTGAGTTTGGTCGTAAGGTGCTGTTCTCCGACGAGCGTCCTTCGTTTCAGGAGCTGGAAGAACACGTTCGCCAGGCGCGTTCGTCTGGTCGTAAGTAAAACGGGGTAACTTCATGAGTGATGCACCTCGAATAGTCATTCGTCGTAAACGTCGCGAACACGCCGCTCATCATGGTGGGGCATGGAAAATTGCCTATGCCGACTATGTAACGGCCATGATGGCTTTCTTCCTTGTAATGTGGCTTGTTGCCCTTATTCCCCGTGAAAGTCTGGGGGAAATGGCCGAGTATTTCCGTATGCCGTTAATGGATGCCATTCGGGGTGGGGAGACAATTAATGACAGCACGTCTGTTATTCCGGGGCAGTCGCCCAGTGTTATCCCTAACAAAAATCCGATGCCGGCACGTCCTGCAAATCAGGAAAGTGATCAGCGTGATACTCAGCGGCTTCAAAACCTGAAAACCCAGCTCGAGGCATTGATTGATACCGACCCGGTTTTGCGTCAGTTCCGTCCGCAGTTGTTGCTAGACATGACACCCGAGGGGTTGCGGATACAGATTGTTGATCAACAAAATCGTCCCATGTTCCAAATTGGCAGTGCGGTGGTGCAACCCTATATGCGTACTATTTTGCGCGAGCTTGGGCCGCTGTTTAATCAAATTTCGAATTCTGTGACCATTTCCGGTCATACCGACGCCCAACAATATGCGCGTGGTGAACGTTCGTACAGTAACTGGGAGCTGTCGGCCGATCGGGCCAATGCTGCGCGACAGGAGCTGGTGGCCGGCGGCATGGAGGAAGGTAAAGTCAAGCGCATCCTGGGTTTGTCTTCAACCGTTAATTTAATTAAAGATGATCCCAATGCCGCCGTTAACCGTCGTATTAGCTTAGTAGTATTGAATCAGCGAACCGAGCGCCGCATCGATGAAGAAAATGCGACGGGTGATCTTTCGGTTGATGCGCAAGGAAATGTTGCTGAGGCAGTAGAGAACTCCATGGGGGCGGCGGACGCCGAGAAAAGTGTTGGGTCCGAATCGCTGGAAAGAAACTAAACGCGGTAATTAAGGATAGTTATGAGCGAAGGTGTTGACCTTAGCCAGTTCTACGACATGTTTTTCGACGAGGCTGACGAGCTGCTCGCCGAGATGGAGCAAACACTGCTTCAATTGAATGTCGAGCAACCCGATATTGACCAGCTTAATGCGATCTTCCGGGCGGCGCATTCAATTAAAGGCGGGGCAGGAACATTTGGCTGTTTCGGCGAATTAGCCAATACAACCCACTTGCTTGAAAACCTGCTCGACGGCTTGCGCATGGGCGACATGGTTCTGCGTAAAGACATGATTGACCTTTTCCTGGAAACGAAAGACGTGTTATCTGATCAAGTGTCTGCCTATCGCAATGGCGAGCGACCCGATGAACAGGCTTATGAGCGCATTTGCCAGCAATTGCAACAACTTGCCATAGAAGAAAAGGGGGGGCAGGTAACTGATTTGCCCGATCCGGGTGCAGGGCTGTCGCAGGCGGAAGAGGCCGGTGCCGACAGCGGCCAGCCAAAGTCGTCGGTACAAGAAGAGACCCCTAATGAAGATACGTCGACGACTGCCGCTGCAGCTGGCGAGGCCGCTGAAGCGGGTGAAACCGGTGAATCCGGCCCGTTACATATTACCTTGTTGCGTTTAAACGACAAAGATGCGGCGGCGCTTGAGGCGGAAATGGCGTTAATGGGCACCATTTTGCATCGAGATCGGCAGGGCGATACTTTGCAGCTATGGCTGGAAACCACAGAGGCTGCGGCCGATATAGAGGCGGTGTGTTGTTTCGTTATTGATGCCAGTCAGGTAACGGTTGATTATGCGCCGGTGCCGCTAAGTAAAGAAAGTACGGGCGGTGAAGGGGAGTCTGGTCAGGACGAAAAGAAAGAAACGGAAAGTTCGTCGGCGGTAGAAACGAGTCGGCCGACAGCGACTTCATCGCAAGAAGGGTTGCCAAGTAACAGCACGCCCGCCAAAGTTAAAGACACGGTGGTAGCTGAGACACCAAGTGCACAGCGCGAAGCCGCGCGTACCGCCTCAAAAGAATCTACCTTGCGGGTGGGTGTCGAGAAGGTTGACCAAATTATTAACCTGGTGGGCGAACTTGTTATTACCCAGGCTATGCTGGTACAAACTGCGTCAACGCTAGACCCGGTCGTACACGACCGTTTGTTAAATGGTATCGAGCATCTCGAACGCAATGCACGGGATCTTCAGGAAGCGGTCATGTCGATCCGTATGATGCCAATGGATTACGTATTTAGTCGTTTCCCTCGTGTTGTAAGGGAATCGGCAGCCAAACTGGGCAAGCAAATTCGTCTAACCACGAAGGGCCAGGCCACCGAGCTGGACAAAAGCCTGATCGAGCGAATTATCGACCCATTAACGCATTTGGTGCGTAACAGTATTGACCATGGTATCGAGGCGCCCGATGTCAGGGTGGCAAATGGTAAGGCGGCGGAAGGAAACCTTACCTTGTCGGCCCAGCATTTGGGGGGGCAAATTGTTATCGAGGTAGCCGATGACGGTGGCGGTTTAAGCCGTGAACGTATTTTAAAGAAAGCGATAGAGCGCGGTTTGCCGGTAAGTGAAAACACACCCGATGAAGAGGTCTGGCAGCTAATCTTCGCACCCGGTTTTTCTACTGCGGATAAGGTAACCGAGATTTCCGGCCGCGGTGTGGGGATGGATGTTGTGCGGCGAAATATTCAAGACATGGGCGGGCATATTCAACTTAGCTCCCGCCCCGGTCAGGGCACGACTACACGAATTTTCCTGCCGCTAACGCTGGCAATTCTTGATGGCATGTCGGTTCAGGTAGGGCAGGAAATTTTCGTTTTGCCGCTTAGCCACGTTACTGAATCGCTTCAACCCAATGCCGAGCAAATACACCACATTTCGCAAACTGAACAAGTATTGCATGTGCGGGGCGAATATCTGCCGCTGGTGGCGCTGCACGACATTTTCAATGTCGAGGGTGCGCAAACAGATATCAACCAATCTATTGCAGTTATTTTGCAGGCAGAAGAAAGCCGGTTTGCACTATTGGTTGATCACCTGGTTGGACAGCAACAGGTTGTGGTGAAGAATCTGGAAGCCAACTATCGCAAAATTCCCGGCATTTCGGCTGCCACTATTCTGGGTGACGGCAGTGTGGCGCTTATTGTCGATGTGTTTGCTTTAATGCGCATGACGCGCAGTAAAGGCGCCACCCCCACACCCAATACGACTGTTATCGGAGAACATTATGCTTAACGACGCGCAGAACAACGCCGGCCCCACCGAGGGGGATGGCAAAGAATATCTGATTTTTACCCTTGCTAACCAAGAGTACGGCATTGATATCCTGAAAGTACAGGAAATTCGGGGCTACGACGACCAAAGCGTTACGCGTATTGCCAACGTCCCTTCGTTTATCAAAGGGGTAACTAACCTGCGTGGCGTAATCGTTCCCATTGTTGATATGCGCATCAAGTTCAACCTTGATAACGTTGAATACAACCAGCAAACTGTCGTGGTCATTTTAAATATTGCCTCACGGGTCGTAGGGGTGGTGGTCGACGGCGTTTCCGATGTTTTAATGCTGAACCCCACGCAAACCAGCGCTGCACCGCAGTTCGGTACGGCTTTTTCCACCGAATATTTAACGGGTATTGGCACTGTCGGCGAGCGTATGATCATTCTGGTTGATATTGAAAAGCTTATGACCAGCAATGAAATGGCGTTGGTAGAGCAGGCGGTTACCTGATAAGCGGCTTAAATTGACTACGACATCATTGTTTGCTCAACTGGCACCCAGCGTCCTTGCAGTTGAGCCGGAAGAGTTTGAGCGCGCAGCGCGCATGCTTAAGGCACGCACGGGTATCTTGCTGGGCGAGCATAAACGCGAAATGGCAATTCGTACGCTTGGTATGCGTGCACGTCGCATGGGTGCCGAAAGTGTAGGTGCTTACTTGTCTACATTGGCGCAAAGTCCCGACTCGGCCGAATGGCACGACTTTGTAAACGCATTCACCATTAATCATACGGCTTTTTTTCGTGAACAACATCATTTCGAGATACTGAAAAATTTTGTTCGAACGCGCACTAAGCCCATATCAATTTGGTGTGCTGCTGCGTCAACAGGGGAAGAGCCTTATTCCATTGCCATGACCTTGCGCGAAGCATTACCTGCTGCGTCAGGGCAGTGCCGGGTTTGGGCAACCGACATCGACACTCATGCTATTGCCCGAGCCGAGAAAGGTGTCTACACCCTGGAGCGGGTAAAAGATATTCCCGAGGTATTGCTTAAAAAGTACTTTTTACGCGGTACTTCGGCGAAGTCAGGGTTGGTCCGGGTTAAACCTGCGTTGCGCGAAATGGTCGATTTTGCGCCATTGAATTTGCTTGATCCGCGCTGGCCCACCGAAGGCAAGTTCGACGCGATATTTTGTCGCAACACCATGATTTACTTCGACCGCGATACGCAAAGTGCGTTGCTGGATCGTTTCGCACCACTGTTAAAAAAAGACGGTTTATTGTTTGCGGGTCATTCGGAAAACTTTACCTATCTTACGAAGCGATTTAAGTTGCAGGGTCAAACGGTTTATACGGTAGTGGGTTAAGGTAACGCTTGGTTGGGTTGAATGGAAAAGGTAGTTGAATGAGCAAGATCCGGGTTTTGTGTGTCGATGATTCCGCTTTGGTTCGCGGTTTGATGAAAGAAATCATCAATGGGCAGCCCGACATGGAGGTTGTGGCGGTTGCGCCC
>NZLH01000255.1 GCA_002694155.1 Pusillimonas sp.
AAATCATCTACTGAGGGATGCGATACTGAATGATAAGACGAATCCCAGGTATTTTTATATAGCGCCTACATACCGCCAGGCTAAGGCGGTGGCATGGGATTATCTAAAGCAGTTTGCTGGTAAAGTACCGATGGTTAGGTTTCACGAAACTGAGCTGCGGTGTGATCTGCCTAATGGTGCAAGGATCCAGCTGCTTGGAGCAGAAAACTATGATGCGCTTCGAGGGATCTATGCTGATGGTGCTTGCTTGGATGAGATGGCAGATATGCCAGAAGCTTTGTTTCCAGAAGTGCTGCGGCCAGCATTGTCTGATAGAAAAGGCTGGGCGTTCTTTATTGGAACTCCAAGAGGGCATAATGCTTTTTTTGATTTGTATGAATCAGCTCAAAACAGTGATGAATGGTTTACCCAGGTTTATAAGGCCAGCGAAACTAATATAGTTGATGAACAAGAATTACACGCTGCCAGGCAGATAATGACCGAGGACCAGTATGAACAAGAGTTTGAGTGTTCCTGGGTTGCGAATGTACCTGGTGCGATTTATGGAAAAGAGCTGCAAGCCGCCCAGGAAAGTGGGCGCATAGGGAATGTTCCATATGACCAGGCGCACAAAGTAGATACCTGGTGGGATCTTGGTATAGGTGATAGTACCGCAATCTGGTTTACTCAGAATGTTGGTAGGGCGATTCATGTAATAGATTTTTACGAAGCTCGCAATGAGGGATTACCGCACTATGCGAAAATACTTACATCGAAAAGCTATCTCTATGGAAATCACAATGCGCCACACGATATTGAGGTTAGAGAACTCGGCTCTGGTAAAAGCCGCAGAGAGATCGCATACGATCTGGGAATCAATTTTAGGGTTGTACCAAAGCTGCCAGTTGAAGATGGCATACACGCTGCGCAGATTATTCTTGGTCGTTGTTGGTTTGACCAGGTAAATTGTAAGGCTGGCCTGGAAGCTTTGCGCCAGTATCATCGAGCTTATAATGAAAGATTGAGAACATTTAGGAATAGTCCAGTACATGATTGGGCGAGCCATGCAGCTGATGCCTGGCGATACTTTGCGGTAGGAATAAAAGAAAACCGAGGTTTTGATAGACCGCCGCAAGCAATAGCAGACAGTAACTATAATCCATTGGGAGTAGCAATATAATGGGATTCCTTAATCCAAAAGTGCCAGCGCCGCCGCCAGTAGAGCCGCCACCGCCAGCACCGCCTATGGATGTTGTGCCAGATAGCGCAGTAACTTCCGTAGACGAAGTAGAGAATAAAAGAAAAAGTAAACGTAGAGTTAGCAGACAATCAACCATTTTAACTGGATCACAAGGTTTGTTAACTGAAGCGCCGATAGAATATAAATCATTATTAGGAAGTAAATGATGGCTGGTGAAACAAGCGATCCTGGTGGCCAGGACACAATAGACCAGGCTGAAGAAGAAAACATGATGGCTGGCATGACACAAGCTGAAAGTGATGCAGCTATTTCAGAAGCTGGTTTATCAATGGGATTTGGTGATTTTGCTGGCAGCACCGCTCTTGCTAATCAAGCAAATCAATCATTAACTGGTAATATATTAACTGATGCTCTTGTTCCAGGTCTTGGCACATTGTCAGTAGTAAATGCAGTAAGCGCAAAACAAACACAAGCGAGTTTGCAGCAAGGTGCTAGTCCAGTTTATGGATCTAGCGGAAATGTTGTGGGAACTATGGGTACTGGTTTGTTTGGTGGCACTGCATATACTGGATCTCCAGAGGGTGATCCAAATCCTCCTATGGGCGGTGATGATAATGACCAGCAACCAGTTAGAACAAGAACAACTAAAAGAAGTACGCCAGGTAATGCAGTAAGAGGTGTATCTAATACAACCGCTAGACGAATTACACCAAAATCAGCGGTAAGAGGTGCATCACTTGCGCCAAAGCTTTACCGCATGAGTGGTAGAGGTAGAGGGCGTGGGATAAATACATCATCCCAGGGCATACTCGGATCTGCGCCAGTACAAAGAAAAACTTTACTAGGAAGCTAATATGTCAGAACAACTAGCAGCAGAACTTGTAAAAAGGTTTGCATCCTTAGAAAATCAAAGAGCAACCTGGGAAACTCACTGGCAAGAAGTAGCTGATTATGTTGCGCCCAGGAAAGCTGATATAAACAAAGTTAGATCACCAGGCGATAAAAGATCAGAACTTATTATGGATGGCACTGCTGGCCTTGCAGCCGAGCTGCTAGCGGCAAGTTTGCATGGTATGCTTACAAATATGTCTACCAAATGGTTTTCATTGCAGTATCGTAATGATGATCTAAATATGAATGATGCAGCAAGAGAATGGCTTGGTGATGTTGAGCGTGTTATGTATGGCGCTTTTGCCAGGTCCAACTTTAATGAGCAGATACACGAGCTTTACCATGATCTAATTACTTTTGGTACTGGCGTTATATTTATTGAAGAAGATGATGAGTTTCAGCTTGGTTTTTCAACCAGGCATATTTCAGAATGTTATGTTACTGAAAATGAAAAAGGCCGTGTAGATACAGTTTATCGTAAATTTAAAATGCCACTCAGAGCAGTTATACAAAGGTTTGGTGCAGATAAGATCTCAGCAAAAATGCTGAAGATGGTAGAAGAAAAACCTTATGAGATGATAACATTATTACACGCCGTCTATACCAGGGATGAAAGGGATATAACCAGGGTTGATGCTGGTAATAAGCCAGTAGCTTCAGTTTATATAGATCCAGAAAATAAAACTATTTTATCTGAGGGCGGTTTTGATGAGTTTTGTTATTGTGTTCCTAGATTTTTAAAAGCAAGTTTCGAGATAGGTTATGGCCGTTCTCCAGCCATGACCGCCCTGGCAGATATTAAGATGCTTAATAAAATGTCAGAGGTAACGATTAGGGCCGCTCAAAAACAAGTGGATCCTCCCTTACTTGTTCCAGATGATGGTTTTATTCTCCCCATTAGAACTGTACCTGGCGGCCTTAATTTTTATAGGTCTGGCACTAGAGATAGACTAGAGCCATTGAATATAGGTGCAAACAATCCTATTGGTTTGAATATGGAAGAACAACGTAGAAAAGCAATTCAATCAGCTTTCTACGTTGACCAACTTATCCTGGGCCAAGGACCGCAAATGACGGCAACCGAGGTTGTGCAGCGTACTGAAGAAAAGATGAGATTGTTAGGGCCAGTGCTGGGAAGATTACAAGCTGAGTTGTTGCAGCCGTTGATTACCAGGAGTTACAATATTTTAGCCAGGAAGAATCTTTTTAAGCCAGCTCCAGATATAATCCAGGGCCAGGATTTTGATATTGAATATGTATCACCGCTGGCAAAAGCTCAAAGAGCTGGCGATGTTCAAAGCTCGCTTCAGTTTATTGAATTGATGCAGCCGTTGGCCCAGGTGGATCCTGGCGTTATCGATTACCTGGATGCAGATAACCTGGTCAAACATTTGATTAGTGCATTATCAGTACCAGCCAAAGCGGTACGAGGTGATGACCAGGTAAGTGAGATAAGAGAACAACGACAAGCGCAGCAAGCACAACAACAACAGTTAGACCAGGCGCAGCAAGTCGCTGAATCAGCTGGTGCAGCAGCGCCGTTATTAAAGGCTACACAATGAGTATTGATGAGCTTAGAGCAGCTTATAAGCTTTTATTTAATACAAAAGATGGCGAAACAATCTTAAAAGATTTGGAAGCTAGGTATCATGTAAATGGATCAACCTTTTCTCCAGATGCAACCGAAACGGCCTACAGAGAGGGCCAGCGCACTGTAGTCCTATTTATAAAAGCAATGCTGGCCGATAAACCAAAAAGAGAGGACATAGTAGAAACATGAGTGAAGAAGCCCAGGTAGCGGAAGCTCCAGCCGTTGAAGATGCTGGACAAGCTCCGTCTGCGCAGCCAGCCGCATATGATTGGCGCTCAGAAATTCCAGAAGAAATAAAAGGACATAAATCTTTAGAATCAATCCAGGATGTACCAGGATTGATAAAAAGTTTTGTTCATTCACAATCCATGATTGGTGCTGATAAAGTAGCCATACCAGGTAAACACGCTACCGATGATGATTGGAATGTTGTCTATACGAAACTCGGTAGACCGAATGAAGCAAAAGATTATAACCTGGCAGCTACAATACCAGAGGGCCAGGTAAAAAATGAAGAAATGTTAAACTGGTTTCAGAACACGGCTCATAAAGCTGGTTTGTCGCAGCGCCAGGCAACATTATTACTAAATGAATTTAACGAACATACTAATAATCAACTCAGTACAGATCAAATAAATGTTCAAGCTGAGGTACAAAAGACAACTCAAGAACTGCAAAAAGAATATGGTCCAGCTTTCCAGGATAGAATGAAAGTAGGAAACGGCGTTCTCCAGCAGTTTGGCAATTTAGATATTGCAAGTATTGAGTTAGCTGATGGGCGGCGTTTAGGCGATCATCCAGACGTTATTAGAATGATTGTGAATG
>NZLH01000256.1 GCA_002694155.1 Pusillimonas sp.
CACGCCATCGGGCAGGCCGGCTTCTTGAAGTGATTGAATAATGAGGCTATGCGTAGCCGGACAGATTTCCGAGCCTTTCATTACAACGGTATTGCCGCAGGCCAGGGGTACGGCAACTGCGCGGGTGCCCAGAATAATGGGTGCATTCCAGGGCGCCATGCCCAGAACCACGCCGGCGGGCTGGCGCACACCCATTGCCAGACTGCCCGGGACGTCGGACGGGATGAGGTCGCCATTAATTTGGGTTGTAAGCGATGCAGCCTCGCGCAGCATATTGGCTGCAAGGTGTGCGTTAAACCCGGCCCACATGGCGGCCGAGCCTGTTTCACCCGCCATGGCTTTGATGAAATCGTCGGTTTTGGCGTCAAGCGCATCGGCGGCCTTCAGTAAGAGGCCTCGCCGCTCTGTTGGGCCTTTCGCGGCCCAATCTGGAAATGCTTTGGAGGCGGCTTCAACAGCTTCGAGTGCGTCTTCTACGGTGGCAGCAGGGGCGGTGGTTGCTACCTTGCCATCGAGCGGATTCTTGCGTTGAAAAGTTTTACCGTTGCTGGCTTGCTTCTGTTGCCCGTTAATGAGCATCGAAATAGTGGTCATAGCCTGACTCCATGTTTGTTGCAAAATTCGGAATAAAAGTAAATATGCACTAACCCTTCATTATGGGCTTTTTTGACGCTAGGGAAAACTAAGTGAACTTACTATAATCGGTGCAACGATTGTTGCGGAATATTTTATGACTGTAGGAATGGGCTTATTGAAACGTTGGGGTGGCTTTGTCGGGGTCACTGTTCTTGTTTGCCTGTGTTTCGCAACCAGTTCTTTGCCAACACCGTTGTATCCAATTTACGAGCAAGCCTGGCAGATTCCTCCCAGCTCGCTCAGTTACATTTTCACTTCATACATGGTGGCTGTTTTTGCCACCCTGTTGTGTTTTGGTCGCGTCTCGGATACGTTCGGGCGTTTCAAAGTCATTGTGGCGTCCGTGCTTATGTTGATGCTGGGCCTAGTGCTCTCGATGTTGGCCCAAGGGGTTGCCACACTCATTCTTGCGCGCGCCATTATTGGTTTCGGTAATGGCATCCTTGCCACTACAGCGGCCTTGGCAATGGGTGAGGCACATCCTCAGCAAGACCGGCGCAAGGCGGCTGTGGTGACGTCTAGCGCAATTACCGTTAGTTTTGGGGCGGGCCCGGTAATAGGTGGCGTTATCGCTCAGTGGGATGTGTATCCGCTGGTTTTGCCGTACGTTTTTATTTTGCTCTTTGCTGTATTTACGTTGCTGCTAATTATCGTTTCCCGCAAGCAATTGCAGGGGCCTGCCGGCGCGCGTGTGCCGTTATCGATTGTGCCAAAAATGGCGCTTCCGGTTGTAGGGAACCGTCCGCCATTTCTTCTGGGCTGTGCAGGCGGCTTTTTTACCTTTGGGGTTGGTTGCCTGTTTGCCTCCTTGGTACCATCGGTGTTGCCCGAGTTGAATTTGCCTTGGCAAGGGCCCATAGTGGTCGGTGTGGCGTTTATTTTCATGGCCGTTGCATCCACTTTGGTTCAAACAACTCAAACGCAGTTACCGCCATTTAAAGGGCTTATGTTTGGTATGGGCGCTTTTGGCTTAAGTGTCGTGTTTCTTGCTGCGGGCATGTATACCCACAGTGTGGCCGTGCTAATTGTTGCGATGATTTGTTTTGGTATTGGCCAGGGGTTTGGTTTTATGTATGCCTCGATGATAGCCAGCCTGCACGCCGACGAGCACCGTCGGGCGGCCAATATGTCGACATTTTTCCTGTCGGCCTACACGGGCGCGACTGTGCCCATTATTGGCGTGGGGGTACTGGCCGACCACGTAGGGCTAAGTACAGCTATATATACGTTCTGTTTTCTTACGACTGCTGTACTGAGCTGTTTGTCTGCGTATTCTGCGTGGATGCATCGTCATCGCCAAATTCCTGCCTAGCGTAAAACTTGCGTTTTTCCTCGTACATTCGGCTGTCTGCTTCGCGTATTGCGTCTTCAAGTCTTTCGCCTTCATAGCTTACCGACCAGCCCACCGCTAACTGTAATTGCGCGCCATTGTAAAACTGATTGTTCAGGTCGGTTAGCTTCTGCAAGTTCTTCAACAGGTTTGTCCGCGCTTCATCGTTCGCGCCAGGCATGAACACGGCGAACTCATCGCCACCGATACGCATGGCCGTTACCCCTTTGCCATTCAGTTGGCCCAGCACTTCGCCTGCGCGCCTTAAAAGATCGTCGCCTGCAGCATGGCCTTGGGTGTCGTTGATTGTTTTCAGATTGTTAATGTCGATAATAATAACGGTAATGGGAAATGGCCCTTTGCGATCGAGGCGGCTTATTTCGTCGACATAGAAAGACCGGTTCTTTAGTTTTGTCAGTACGTCATGTTTACCCAGATACTCCAGGTAAGCCTCTGCTTTTTTGCGGGCGGTAATGTCGGTTAATGCAAGCAAGACTAAGTCCCAGTTGTCTTCATGCCCACTGAAAACCGAAAATTGCAAATGAATATTAAGGGGGTTGCCGTCTAGAGCGTAGTTCAAAACCTCGCGCTGCATAAACAGTTTGCCTTCCCAAAGGTCTATAAGCTGTTCGCGGAAGTGATCGCGCATGTCGTCACGAAAAACTTCAGGCAGGCGAGTCAGTAAATCTTGTTTGTCTTTTGCCTTGAACATGTCTAGCGTGTACTGGTTCACGTCCAGTACCTTTATTTCCGACATGCATTGTTCGACAAAATCGGGGTGTACGTCTGTAAAGGTGCGGAAGTCGGTAATTCCTCGCTCGCGAACCTCTTCCAGCAGCGCCTTGATGCGGTGAAAGTCTTCTACCCACAGTGACACGGGGGCGTATTCGAATATCCCGAGGGCATATTGTTCGCTTGCCCGGGCGCGTCGATGCGCGGCTTCAAGTTCTGTAATGTTGTCGAGCGAAACCAGAACGCGATCCCATCGTTTTTTATGATCGGGCAACACAACGGCGCGTATCAAAACGTCGAGCCGTTCGCCACTTAATGTGTAATTAACGCTTTTGCTTTCGAAACGCTCGTTGCCTGCCCAAAGCTGTTCAAGTTCTTCAATGTGGGCTTCTAGCATGTCGTCGCGTAAAACTTCGTTCAGGCGGCCAGACAGCTCTTCAAACGAAGCTGCATTGAACATCTCTAGTGTTTTTTGGTTTACGTGCAAAACTTTTATGCAGGCTGAACACTGAGCAACTCGCGTACCATCTTCCTCTAGGTACGCACGTAAATTGCTGACACCTTTAGCGCGCCAATTGTCAAATAAATCGTAAAGCTGGCTGTAGTCTTCCAGCCAAAGAGAGTTGGGCATGACTTCGAAGAAGTCGGGCAGGCTGGTGCCCCATGTTTCCGGTTGACTGTCTGAGAGGTTGCCCCGTTGCATAATTATTTTCCGCTAAAGTGGATGATAAAGCGCATGTAACTTGTAACTAATTTCGGATTGTCAGGCAAATTTTAATGAATTTATTCTGCTCTGCGTTTGTGAATGTCGTTTTTCTAGAATGTATATTCATTTTCTAAATGAAAAAGCCCCTTCAAATTTGAAGGGGCTAACGAATCTTTAATTATTCTTTTGAAAAATACGCTTTTTCAAACTGGTTAAGATTCAACTTATACGCCTGGGTCTTTGAACATTTCCACAACGTCGAATTCAACGTTATAACGTTCGCCGTTATCCAGTTTCTTGGCTTCACGAATGTAGATGTTCTGAACGATGTCGCGTGTTTCAGGATCGATACGGATCGGGCCGCGCGGGCTTTCCCATTCCATGCCCTTCATGGCGGCCAGCAGTTCGTCGCCGGTGGCTTCGGGGCCGGCTTTCTTCAGCGCCTCGTAAATAAGGTGCATGCCGTCGTAGGCGCCTACACCCATGAAGCTGGCACGCATGCCATCGTTTGCATCGGCGAACTCTTTAACGTATTTTTTGTTGACCTCGGAGTCGTGCGCAGCAGAGTAGTGGTGGGAAGTAATAATGCCTAATACTTCATCGCCCATTGATGGCATAAGGTCGTCTTCAACCAGGTCACCGGTGCCAATTAGGTTAATACCTTCGCCAGCCAGGTTACGCTCTTTGAACTGCTTCAGAACGGCGGTACCCTGACCAGACGGTACGAATACGAAAAGCGCATCGGGTTTCAGGTCGCGCACGCGTTGAAGGAACGCCGAAAAGTCGGGGTTGGCCATGGGGCTGCGGATACTTTCCAGTACTTTTCCGCCTTTTTCTGTAAAGGTTTTCACGAAGACCTTTTCAGCGTCGTGTCCTGGGCCGTAGTCGGCTACCAGCGTAACAGCGGTATCGATTTTGACGTCTTTGTTGTCACGTGCCCAAGCCGCGATAGGCGCGGTTGTTTGTGGCAGTGTCATGGAAGTACGCACGATGTAGGGCGACTTCTGAACAATGGAAGATGTACCTGCAGCGGTAACCACCATGGGCACTTTCGCCTGGGTGGCAATGGGTGCAGCGGCAAAAGCCAAAGGCGTTAAGCCAAAGCCGGCCAGTACATTTACCTTGTCTTGAACAACCAGTTCCTGCGCAATGCGCTTGGTGGTTTCAGGCTGAACGCCGCCGTCGTCTTTAATGATGAGTTCGATTTTGCGCCCGGCCACTTCGTCGCCATGTTGTTGCATATAAAGCTTGGCGCCGGCAACAGCTTGCTTACCGGTGGAGGCAAAAGGCCCTGTCATGGGGATAATGAACCCGATTTTGAACGGTTCGGCCGCGTGAGCAACGGCAGCAGAAGCAAAGCACGCTGCTGCAAGCGCAATTTTGGCGAATTTTCTCATTAGTCGTCTCCTGAGAATTTTTGGTTATGAGTCTAATACCGTTAAGGCATGCCCACTTAAAGCAAAAAGGGTTCCAAGCAGGCAATAACTGTTCAGAACCCTGTCAGATTAAGTGTGCTGAATGTTACGGTTATTGATTGTTGCTCATTTGTTCCTGGCTTGCAAGTAGGTCAAGTGCTACGTCGACAATCATGTCTTCCTGGCCGCCCACCATTTTGCGTCGGCCCAGCTCAACCAGGATATCTACCGTTTTCAGGTTGTATTTGGCTGCAGCCGCCTCTGCATGGCGCAGGAAGCTGGAGTAGACCCCGGCGTAGCCTAGTGCAAGCGTTTCGCGGTCGACCCGAACGGGGCGGTCTTGCAGCGGCCGTACCAAGTCGTCGGCCGCGTCCATTAGCTTGTACAGGTCGCAACCGTGATTCCAGCCCAGCCGTTCGGCTGCGGCAATGAATACTTCCAACGGCGCATTGCCCGCACCAGCACCCATACCCGCCAGGCTGGCGTCGATGCGATCACAACCTTCTTCCACTGCTACGATGGAGTTCGCCACACCCAGGCTAAGGTTGTGGTGGGCGTGAATACCGGTTTCTGTTTCGGGTTTCAGAACGTCTTTCAGCGCACGGAAACGGTCGCGCACGTCGTTCATGGTAAGCGCGCCGCCTGAGTCGACCACATAAATGCAGCTGGCGCCGTAGCTTTCCATGAGCTTGGCCTGTTCGGCCAATTGGGCCGGTTGAATCATGTGGCTCATCATCAGAAAGCCCACCGCGTCCATGCCCAGCTCATTGGCATAGTCGATATGTTGGCGGGACACGTCGGCTTCCGTGCAGTGGGTGGCCACACGTACGACACGGGCACCGGCATCGTAAGCGCGGCGCAGGTCGTGCATGGTGCCGATACCCGGCAGCAGCAAGGTGGCAATTTTGGTGTTGGTCACGGACTCAGCGGCCGCCGTAATCCATTCCACGTCGCTGTGTGCCCCAAAACCGTAGTTGAAGCTGGAGCCTTCCAGGCCGTCGCCGTGTGCCACTTCAATGCTGTAAACGCCGGCTTCATCGAGTGCCTTGGCAATGGCACGAACGTTTTCGACACTGTATTGGTGCCGAATGGCGTGGCTGCCATCACGCAGGGTAACGTCGGAGATATATAGTTTCTTTTGCGTGTCCATTACACCACTTCCTTCTGTGTTCTTGAGATACCGGCTTCAAGGCGACGACGCGCCATCAGGTCGCCGCAGGCCAGGGCGGCCGATGTCATGATGTCGAGGTTGCCAGCGTAGGCGGGCAGGTAATGTGCGGCCCCTTCCACTTCCAGGTATACGGCAATTTTCAGGCCATGACGTGGGCCGATGCCTGGTATATTCATGGGGGCCGATTCGTCGA
>NZLH01000257.1 GCA_002694155.1 Pusillimonas sp.
CGGCATACGATAATGAATCGGCGTTGACCGAGCTCGCGCAGCGCTGTCCTGCGGTCACTACCGAGTTCGAGAACGTTCCGGCTAATAGTTTGCGGTTTATTCAGGCGCTTGGCTGTAATGTTAGTCCGTCGGGCGACGCGGTTGCTATAGTGCAAAACCGTATAGAAGAGAAGGCTTTTATTCAAAAGGCAGGTGTACAGGTTGCGCCTTATATTCCGGTGCGCTCCGACGACGATTTACAAAATGCGCCAGAGTCTTTGTTTCCCGGTATTCTTAAAGTTGCGCGTTTAGGGTACGACGGGAAAGGGCAGGCACGAGTTAGCTCACGCGTTGAAGCCTACGAAGCGTTTGTCGAGTTTGGCAAGGTCGACTGTGTGCTTGAATCGCTAATGCCGCTGAAGCAGGAAATTTCGGTTGTGATGGCGCGCGGGTATAACGACGGCTGTGTTTTTTACGCACCGGCGGTCAACGTTCATCACAATGGCATTTTGGCCGTGTCCAGCGCATCTGCGCATTCGGAAGAAACGGGTTTAAACAATAACCTGGTTAAGCAGGCAATCGACGCTGCCGGGCAAATAGCCAAAGCGCTGAACTATCGGGGTGTGCTGTGCGTAGAGTTCTTTGTTCTGGACGATGGGACTTTGCTGGCCAATGAAGTTGCGCCGCGCCCTCATAACAGTGGGCATCACACAATTGATGCTTGTATTTCAAGCCAATTTGAGCAGCAGGTACGGGTAATGGCCGGGCTACCGCTGGGTACAGTGCAGGCGCACAGCGCGTCGATTATGCTGAATTTACTGGGCGATCTTTGGTTTAATGATGAAGGGCACTACAACGAGCCAGATTGGGCTGCGGTTCTGGCAACTTCGGGGGCGCATCTGCACTTGTACGGCAAAACCGAGGCTCGCCCCGGAAGAAAAATGGGGCATATTACCGTAGTGGGGCAGTCGCTTACGCAAGCCGGCCATCAGGCTCGTGAATTGATTCGGTTGTTGAAGTTACCTTGTCAGGTATAGTCTGTTGCCTGTTTAGGCTGCCATCTTCCCACTACTTGTCAATATTTTGAACGACTCTACTTCGGCTACTGAAACGCAAATTAAGCAGGCCGCTCAGCAATTGTTGGCGGGCCAGTTGGTGGCGTTTCCTACAGAAACCGTATATGGCTTAGGGGCCGACGCCGAGAATCCGGCGGCGGTCGAACGCATCTACCTTGCCAAAGGTCGCCCGTCTAATCATCCAGTTATTGTTCACGTTGCGCCAGGTGCTTCCCTTTCTTACTGGGCCAAGCATATTCCCCAACAGGCCTACGCGTTAGTAGACGCATTTTGGCCGGGGCCGCTTACGCTGATTCTTGAACGTGCCGATCATATTCCCGACCAGGTTAGTGCGGGGCAGACCACCATTGGTTTGCGTTGTCCTGCCCACCCTATTGCGCGCCAGCTGCTACAGGCCTTTTCCGCATTAAAAGGGGGAAATGGGGGTGTGGCTGCACCTTCAGCAAACAAGTTTGGCCAAGTGTCTCCAACACAGGCAAGCCATGTGAAAGAAGAGTTTGCGCACCTAAGTGAAGCCAATTTGATGGTGCTTGAGGGTGGCAGCGCCAATGTGGGAATTGAGTCGACGATATTGGATTTGTCACGACTTAAACAAGTTGGGCCGGTGTTGTTGCGGCCCGGGCATATTTCTGCTGTTGATATTGCCGAAGTGTTAGGGGTGATGCCACGCGAACATGCCGACGCTGCAGCACCAAAAGTGTCGGGTTCATTGAAAGCTCATTACGCGCCACATACGCCGTTGTTAATGCGTTCGCGCGCCGAAATTGAGCGCCTTGCAACGTTAGGGGCGGACGCTTTTTTATCTGGCGCAGGTTTGCAGGGTAAGCAACATAGTACTGGCAAGGTTGCGATACTGGGTATTGGTGCGTCTCCATTTCAGGGTTCTAACGCGTTGGGTGCTGGCTTTACCTGGGTTGCCGCTGCCCAAGATCCCGTAGCGTACGCACGGGATCTTTATAGCAATTTGCGGATGCTTGATCATGGCGGTTTCGACTGCCTGCTGGTGCAGGCGCCGCCAGATAGTGCTGCCTGGTTAGCTGTTCAAGACCGCCTGCAGCGCGCCGCTGCGGCGTTTGGCAGTTAGTAGTCAAGGCATAAACGTACTGGAATAAGTTCAGCGACCTAGTCGTTCAAACACCCAGGTAGCGGGTTAAGAGCTCGGGCTGTTTCGACAGCGTAGCACTGTCTTTTTCTTCCACCACCACACCTTTTTCAAGCACAACGCAACGGTCGGTGTTGGCTAATACCTTGCGGAAATTGCGATCGACAATGAGTGTTGACACACCACTTTTCCGAATTGTGTCGATAATACGCCAGATCTCGGTCACAATTAGGGGTGCCAGGCCTTCTGTTGCTTCGTCAAGAATCAGAATGTCGGGGTTGGTCATAAGGGCGCGACCAATGGCCAGCATTTGCTGTTCACCACCTGAAAGCTGTTGCCCGCCGTGGCCCAGACGTTCGGTAAGTCGCGGGAACGTTTCCAGCACCCGATCATAATTCCAGTCTTTTCGGCCGTTAACCCCCGAGCGCGCAGCCACCAGCAGGTTTTCACGAACATCCAGGTTAGGGAAAATACCGCGCCCCTCGGGAACATAAGCCACACCTTCCCGTGCAACCTGGTACGGCGCGGAGCGAGTGTGGTCTTTTTCGCGGATATCGATTTTGCCGCTGGCAGGACGAATGTGGCCCATCAGTGTTCGGATAAGGGTGGTTTTCCCCATTCCGTTGCGACCAAGAAGGCCAACCGACTCGCCGGCTTCAATTTTCAGGTTAACGTCGAAAAGAATATGGCTTTCACCGTAAAAAGTATTTAACCCCTGAGCGTTGATCAATACGGTCATTCGTCTTCTCCTAGATAGGCCGTTTGAACTTCGGGGTTGGTGCGGATGGTTTCAGGATCGCCATGCGCTATGACAGTTCCGTTTACCATGACGGTGATAAGGTCGGAAATTCGGAATACGGCATCCATATCGTGTTCTACCAGCAAAATGGCATGTTCTTTTTTTAGTGAATCCAGCAAATCCAGCATACGGTCAGTTTCTTCTGCGCCCATTCCGGCTAAAGGCTCATCCAGCAAAAGAACAGCAGGGTGGGTTGCCAGGCACATTGCGATTTCAAGCTGGCGTTTGCCTCCATGCGACAGTAGCCCCGCAGTTCGGTTGCCAACGTCGGCAAGGCCTGTTAGTTCAAGCGCCCGGTTGGCGGCTTCGTTGCTTACTTGGCAACTTTGCGACGAAGTGGCCCAGCTCCAGAACTTCTGGTGTTTGGCCTGGGCCGACAAACGACAGTTTTCGTGTACCGTTAACGACGGAAAAATGGTGGTGCGCTGGTAGCTGCGGCCCAGGCCTGCACGGGCTCGATTGGGCTGGGGCCAACGGGTAATGTCGGTGCCGTTCATAATAATTGAACCTTCGTTGGGCGGGATCTCGCCCGAAAGCACATTGATAAGCGTTGATTTACCCGCCCCATTAGTACCAATAACCGCGTGGACTTGCCCGCGATCGAGATCAACGGAAACATTGTCGATGGCGACCAGGCCGCCAAAGCGGCGTGTGACGTTCTTGGCCGACAGTAAGGTTTGTGTCATGCGTTACCTCTAGTGTGCAGCAGGTGAGCCGGCCGAAGAGCGGCGACGGGCACGAAGTTGTTCAGGCAGGCCAATTAACCCCTTGGGCATGAGTGCCACCAAAATAATAATGGCCAGGCCGAAAGTAAGGTGCCAGTGAACGGCAAATTCGCCAAATAGCGCTGCCGACTGGAAGACTTCCTGCAGCACAATAAGCGCAACTGCGCCAATGACGGCACCGGAAAGCCGGCCCGTACCGCCCAAAATAACCATAAGCAGTACTAAACCAGATTGCTCCCAGTTCATCAGTTCGGGGTTTACATAACCATCTTTTGCAGCGTACAGAATACCGGCCAGGCCCCCCAGGCCACTGGCAATAATGTAAGCGGTAAGTTTGTAGCCAAATGTAGAAAATCCGGCAGCGCGCATACGTTGTTCGTTAACCAAAATGCCGGTTAGTGCCGCACCAAAGCGCGACCGCATTAGCATGGCCAGGAAGACCCAAGTAAGGGTTAGGCAAACCAGGACGAACATGTAGAAAACGTAGGCGTTGTCAAGGTTCAAAACAACCCAGTCGCCTATACGAAATTCGGGGCGTACGTACAAATAAATGCCGTCGCTGCCACCCCCAATTTTGGTGTCGTGAAAGACGTAATAAGCCATTTGCGCAAACGCAAGGGTGACCATAATGAAATAAATACCCTTGGTTCGCAAAGAAAGTGCGCCCGTAACCAGTGCGTACAACATTGCAATGCCTACGCTGGCAGGCAATAGCCAGAAGAAATTGCCGGATTCGTACTCGGGCGAAAGTAATGTAACTGCGTAGGCCGAAATACCAAAGAACGCAGCATGCCCCAAACTAATAAGACCAGTGCAGCCAACAAGCAACTGCAGGCTAAGCGCGAACAACGAATAGATCATGATTTTGACGATCAGCGCGGTGTAGTAGTCGGACGTGACTAATGGTAATAACGCGGTGACGACAAAAAGAATGAGTGGCAAAAAGAAATTGCGAATCGAGGAGTGCATTGTTGTTAGCCTTGTTTGAAGAGCCCCTCGGGCTTGAATAACAGAATGGCGGCCATCATGACGTAAACCAGTACCCCTGCAGCTTGCGGGAAGAGAACCTGGCCAAAGGTATCAACAAAGCCAATTAGCATGGCGGCAACGAATGCGCCTTTAATCGACCCAATACCCCCGATCACGACAACAACAAAACAAATAATCAGAATGGAGTGGCCCATGCCTGGATAAACCGATGAAACCGGCGCAGCAATGGCGCCGGCAAAGGCCGCCAGGGCAACGCCCAATGCGAAAACAATACGAAACAAGCGATTAATGTCGATGCCCAACGAATTGATCATGTCGCGGTTGCTGGCGCCGGCGCGGATCATCATGCCTAAACGCGTGCGCGTAAGCAGCCAATAAAGCAAAAGCGCTACAACGATGCAAATGGCCGAAATAAACAGCCGGTATGTTGGGTAGGTCATGACGTCGCCCAGGTTAACCGTGCCAGATAACCAGGAAGGAACCGGAACGCCATGCACATCGTTGTCGATAATGATGCTGCGAAGCTCTTCGAAGACCAGGATTAGCCCGTAGGTCATAAGGACTTGCTGCAAGTGGTCACGATGATAAAGATAACTATAAAAGGCCCATTCCAGGAAGTACCCCAGAATGGCTGACAAAATAATGCAGGCGAGCAGGGTTGTAACAAACCCGCCGCCCACGTATTGGTCCACAAGTGGCCCAAGCGCGAAGGCCATGTAGGCGCCGATCATGTAGAAGCTGCCATGTGCCAGGTTGATGATGCCCATGATGCCAAATATGAGCGTTAACCCACTGGCAACCAGGAAGAGCAGCAGCCCGTACTGGACAGCGTTCAGACATTGAATAAGGAAAATGACCGGATCCACATGGCCTCCTTTAGTGTTGCTTTTTATAGGATGATTACATTAGCTTGCAACCGCGTGCCGGGTCGGCAAGGCCTTCAACCGCGATTTTTACAGGTACGTTGTCCATGCCCTTGACCTCGCGCAGGTAGAAATCCTGAACGGGATTGCCTGCCTTGGAAATGGTGAAATCACCGCGTGGGCTCTTGATGGTTGCATTGCGGATGGCATCGCGCATTTGGTCTTTCTTGCTGATGTCGCCGTCAACCGCTTCCATACCGGCAGCCAGCATCTGTGCTGCGTCGTAACCTTGAACGGCGTACACGTCAGGTGGCAGATCGGGATATTTCTCGGAATAGTTCTCGCGGAACTCTTTGTCGAGGTCGTTATCCAGACCGTCGGCATAGTGCAATGCGGTGCGCAAGCCTTGGGCGGATTCGCCTTGTGCTTTAAGCGTGCCATCGGTCAGGAAGCCGGCGCCAACCAGAGGGATTTGATCTTTAAGACCTGCGGCTGCGTAATCCTGCACGAATTTCACTGCGCCACCGCCCGCAAAGAAGGTGTAGACCACATCGGGCTTGATTGACGCAATTTCGGTTAGTAACGGCTGGAATTCGACGTTCGGGAATGGAAGGGTCAAGTGCTGAACCACTTCGCCGCCGGCTTTTTCAAATGCTTCTTTGAAGCCGTCGGTGGATTCTTTGCCCGCCGCGTAGTTCCAGGAAATAGTAACGGCTTTTTTGTGACCGTCTTCAGCGGCAACAGCGCCCATGGCATAGCCTGGCTGCCAGTTCGAGAACGAAGAGCGGAACACGTTCTTGCTGCACAGCGGGCCGGTAATAGCGCCAGCGCCGGCATTAGGAATAATAAGGGTGACATCGTTTTCGGTGGCGGCTTTAGCCAGGGCCATGGCTACACCCGAGTGAACCGTACCCACCAGAACGTCGACCTCGTCACGTTTGATAAGGCGGTTGGCGTTGTCGGGGCCTTTCGATGGGTTGGACTCATCGTCGACGCGGAAGTAGGTTACTTCCTGGCCAGCAAGCTTGCCGCCTTGTTCTTCGACATACATTTTGAAGCCGTTTTCAATAGCTTCACCCAATTGGGCATAGGTGCCGCTATAGGGCAGCATGAAACCTACTTTGACTTCGGCCGACGCTGCGCCGGCGCCGAATGCGAGAGAAAGGGCAAGTGCGGTGCCCGTTAAGACTTTCTTCATTGTGTCTACTCCTTGGTGTTGTAAAGGTACTGCTATAGCTGCGCATAGGCGCAATAAAAACTGGTTCACGCGTTGGTGGACGACGTTTCGTTCAATTTTTGTATGAAAGCCACTAACGTTTTATTTAATACTTCCGGTTGATCTTTGTGCGGAGAATGACGGCAATCATCAATAATACAGAGTTTTGTGTGCGGTACTATCCGTTGAATCCCTTGGATTTGGGCCAAAGTGCCGTACTCGTCGTTTTTACCCTGTATTGCCAGAATTGGACAACGAATCTTGGGTAAATACGCTTCAATATTCCAGAATTTAAATTCGGGGTTTAGCCAAATATCATTCCAGCCCCAGAATGCTGAATCAGGGTTCTGGTGGTAACGCGCAAAACGTTTGGGCAAGTCTGTATTAAGGTAGGCTTCGCGGGCTTGCTCGATGCTCTTCTCGGCCATCTCGCGGGTCACGGCAGGAATTTCCATCTTCGGCATGGTGAAAGCCTCGAAGTTCGGGAAAGCGGAAACGGTCGCTTCGGCGGCCTTGGCGGTCTTGGCACGCGGCGCCTTCGGCGCCGCAGCAGCGGTCTTGGTCTCGGTCATGGTATGCTCCTTTGGCAGTTCGCTCGCCCTGGGGCGGGCCTGCCTTGCGGGGAAAG
>NZLH01000258.1 GCA_002694155.1 Pusillimonas sp.
ACCATTGCCAGCTTCAGCCCCAACTCGTGAATAAGTGCCAAATCACGGCGCACCTGCCCAAATACCGGGTCAATCAGAATGGCCTGGCGCTGCGCTTGGTTAGCCAGCAAATAAGTATAGGTTGACGACGTGCTGTCGAACAGTTGACGAAAAATCATAACGACACCCTATAAAGAAATTACCAAATATCGATATTACTTAAGCTTCGTTGACAGTAAAGCCGTAATGCGTGATTCTGATCAAGACAGCGCTGAGTACTAAACCAGCCAACCTATGGAAAACCCCAATTTTTTGCGCTAGTATTAATTAGTAGTGCAAGGCTGGTAATTCACCACCAACAACTTGAAGTAGTCTAAATTAAAGAAAGAGGTAGAACTATGTCTTTACGCATTAACGACGTCGCCCCCAATTTCACGGTAGATTCCACCGCGGGCAAAATTACATTACACGACTGGGTCGGCGATAGCTACGCTATTTTGTTTTCTCACCCAAAAGACTTCACGCCGGTTTGCACAACCGAATTTGGTGCGGTAGCCCAATTGGCACCCGAATTTGAAAAGCGCAACACAAAAGTAATGGGCGTGTCAGTAGACAGCGTTGAAGAGCACCAAAAATGGAAGCGTGACATTGAAAAAGTAGCGGGTGCGCCTGCCAATTTCCCCATTATCGACGACACTTCGCTGGAAGTGTCCAAGCTGTACAACATGCTGCCAGCCGACGCCTACATGCCCGACGGGCGCACACCGGCCGACAGTGCAACGGTTCGCACCGTGTTTATTATTGGCCCCGACAAAAAAATTCGCCTGACTATGTCTTACCCCATGTCGGTAGGCCGTAACTTTGCTGAAATTTTGCGCGCACTAGACGCAGTTCAGGCAACCGATGGTGTACCTATTGCAACCCCCGCCAACTGGACACCAGGCCAAGACGTTATTGTTGCCTTAAGTCTTAACGATGATCAGGCCCGCGAGAAATTTGGAGAAATCGACATCAAACTGCCTTACCTGCGCTACACCAAGGCACCCGCCAAATAAGTTTGGCTAGCTAAACCGAAGCGGGGTTCTAGTACCCCGCTAAGGCAGAAAACACCCCAAGTGATTAAACTACCGTCTGATCACTTGGGGTGTTTTCTATTTATTAAGTAGCCAGGCGCTTTACCCACTGCGCGTAAGGCTCGGGGCGACAGAAAAAATACCCTTGGTACACCACGTTACCCCGCGCACTTAAGAAATCGGCCTGATCTCGTGTTTCCACCCCTTCAGCCACTACCTGCAAATTCATGTGCTGTGCTACCGCCAGAATGGACTCGACGAGCGCTGCACTGTCTTTGGCAACAGGCGCATCCTGAACAAATGATTTGTCAATTTTAAGCTCGTGAATGGGCAAATGTTTGATGTAGGTAAGCGATGAGTAGCCCGTTCCAAAATCGTCCAGGGAAAAGTGGATCCCCAGTTTGGTTAGCGTACGCATTTTCTCGGTTACGTCGGCAACGTCGTGAATCCAAAGTGATTCGGTTACCTCGAACGTTAATTTTTCAGGGTTAACTTTAGTGGTTTGCAAAATACTTTGAACCGAGGCAAGGAAACCCGGGTGCATAAAATGACGCGGGCTAATATTCACCGCCAAACGCCCAGGAATAAGTTTCAGGTCATCATTTGCCAATACTGCACAGACATTTTTCAACACCCATTCGCCAACCTCGATAATTAAATCGGTTTCCTCGGCAACAGGAATAAACTCTGCAGGCGATATCAACCCCCGTTCCGGATGCAGCCACCGCACAAAAACCTCTGCCCCAACAACACAGCCGCCCGCATTTACCTGCGACTGAAAATAAAGCTGTAGTTGATTTTCATCGATAGCAACGCGTAACTCTCGTTCAATTTGAAATTGTTGCTCGGCCGCAACCGACATCGACTGCTCGTAAAAAATACTTTTATTGCCACCCTTCCACTTCGCGCGATGCATAGCGATATCGGCGCGCTTCAATACCTGCACAGGGGTATCAGTGCGATCATGCGGAAACAAAGTAACGCCAATACTTACAAACACCGGAATTTTTAAGTCATCAAGCTCAATCGGCTCACGCAGCGCGGTTCTAATGCGCGCAACCCAATCGGCGGCGCACTGCTCGACCATAGGTTCAGACGGTAACGTGTCGTTCAACAAGATAAAAAAGTCACCGCCAGACATGCGTGCCAGTGTGCCTTTATCAGCTAAAACCAACCGCAAACGCTGCGCCACTTCCTGCAAAAGAAGGTCGCCCGAACCGTATCCTCTGGCATCATTGAGCCGCGAAAACCGATCGATATGAATCAGTAGCACAGCACCTTTGTGCCCCGTGCTTAAGCAAGACTTTAGCGCCGGCTCAATTCGCTCGGCCAGATAATGTCGGTTAGGCAAAGATGTTAAGGAATCGTAGTAGGCCAGCCATTTCAAATTTTCGCGACTGTTTTCCTGTTCTTCATAGTCTTGAAACAAAAGACACACCGCAACCGTGCCCGCAGGATAGGCCAATAACACAGTGAACCAAATTTGCTCGACAATTGTGAAACCAATGCCATTTGGAAGTAGCAGAAACAAAAGGAGCATGACCAAATGCACCAGTAGCCCTGCGCCAAACGCCTGCATGACGGTTAAACCACCATTGCGTTGCCTGAAATAGTAAAAAGCCACGCCTACCCCGGCCGCCATGACAATAGTTGCGATGCCAACCGGCATGCCGGCGCCACCCAGCCAAACACGGTAGCCTCCTACCAGTAAAGTTGATACACCTGCGGCAATTGGGCCACCATAAAGGCCTGCTACAAACAGCACAATTGAGCGGCCATCGAAAATAATGCCGTCGCCGTAATTCAAAGGCGTTAGCATTCCTACCACTGCCACCGCCCCCAGTAACAAACCCAAAACAACCTTGCGAGATGCTCGTTCGCGCTTATTGCGCGACACAGCAACCTGATAAAAAACCATCAGGGACACGAGCAAACTAATGTTGTATACGAGATCAAGAAGCAACATTCAGGTTCAACCGAAAAGAGGCATTGCCAGCATACACCAAAGGCATAAGCCAACGATGACAACATCACTAGCGTTTACACCAACCGTTGCTATCTATCGGAAAAAATCTCGGCGACCTTGTTACGTAGCCATTTATGGGCGGGGTCGTGCTGCATGCGCTCGTGCCAGCTTTGTCGTACGTAATACGAAGGCATATCAAGTGGTAACTTCATAACGCGAACGCCATGCGCGCGGGCAAGTAGTTGGGCTGCCCGCCCGGGCAAAGTAGCAATAAGATTAGAGCTTCCTACAACGGTTGCCACGCCGATGAAATTTGGCACTTGCACCCCCACTTTGCGATACAGCCCCTGCTGTTGAAGATTATGCTCAATAATCAGGTGGCCAGTGCCCGAGGTTTTAACAATAACGTGTTCCTCATCCTGATAGCTTCTTACGGTTAGCGCATCTTTAACACGGGGATGACCCTCGCGAACCAAACAGGCAAACCCATCCTCAAACAGATTTCGCTGAACGTACCTGCCATCCAGGTCAGGCACGAAGCCCAACGCCAAATCAACCTCGCCATGTTGCAACTGGTCGGCAATTTCATTGGTAATTGTAATAACGTCTATTTGGATGTGTGGCGCGATGTCGCGAAAGGTATTCAAAATATGCGGCAGTACCACTATTTGCCCCACGTCTGTCATGGCAATGCGAAACAAACGCGCGTCATTCTCAGGGTCAAAATGGGGTTGATATGCCATTGTTGCCTCAAGCAACGCTATTGCGCTGGCTACCAGTTCGTGCAATTGCTCGGCAATAGGCGTAGGCACCATTTTGCCGCCCACGCGGACAAATAAAGGGTCTCCGAAGTGTTAGCGCAATCGCCCCAATGCCAGGCTAACGGCGGGCTGAGTAAGGTTCAGGTTCTCGGCTGCCCGCGACAAATTTCTTGTTTTGCAAATTTCGTCAAATAGCTGAAGCAGCTTCAAATCAATATTGGCCAGCTTCTTCATAACCACGCCTAATGAAAAGTATAAAGTTGATTATATTGAATTAGAGTAGCCCACAGCCGAGAATACGCAATAAAGGAGAAAACCGTATATGAATGAAAAAACTCACTCGGCTAAGGCCCCCATTCTTATCGTGGGGGGCGGTATTGGCGGCTGCGCTGCAGCCATTATGCTTAGCAAAGCCGGTCACACCGTGTCACTGCTGGAGCAGGCCGACGAACTTTCGGAAATTGGCGCAGGTATTCAATTAGGCCCGAACGCATTCAGAATGTTTGACATGTTGGGCATTACAGCCGAAATAGAAAAGACGGTTGTTTACCCCGAACATCTGGTCATGATGGACGGCCTCACAGGCGATCAAGTTACCAGCATGAAAATGGGCAGTGCTTTCGTTGACCGCTTTGGCAAACCTTATGGGGTCATTTACCGTGCTGATCTGCACCGCGCGCTGGTAAACGCCTGCGAGGCGAACGACAACGTCACGATTCACACTGGCTGCAAGGTAGCCGACTTTGAAGATAATGGTAGCAACGTTAAGGTAACAACCGAAGACAACCGCACCTTTGAGGGGGCTGCGCTGGTTGGCTGCGACGGGCTTTGGTCGCGCATTCGCGGCAAACTGCTAGACGACGGCCCACCCCGCGTTGCGGGCCATATTGCTTACCGCGCGGTTCTGCCTATCGAAGATGTTCCCAAACACCTTTACCGTAACGATATGGTCTTATGGGCCGGTCCGCGGAACCACCTGGTTCATTACCCTCTTCGCCGCG
>NZLH01000259.1 GCA_002694155.1 Pusillimonas sp.
CCTTGATACGTAGACACCTTGATTCGGATAGCCGGATAGTAGGCACGCACCCGCTGGCCAGGTGGCAATTTGCCGGCGGCATAATAATCGAACGCTTCGCGAATAAAAGCGGTGTTGCGCTCGTAAATTTCCACCAGGCGCTCATACGCCGCGTGCGCATCGTGAAACGCAGTGAATGGAATGAGCTGGGGCAAGCCCAGCGGCGATATCGCACTGCCACCCGGTGAATCCGACATACCTACTCCTGTGCAATCTGGTCCATAAACGACGCCAGCGCCGTGTCTTTGGCCGTAACACCGCCTGCGTCGTGCGTCGCCAGCGTTACGGTGACGCGATTGTATACGTTGAACCATTCAGGATGATGACCGGCCTGCTCGGCCTGCATGGCCACCCGGGTCATGAATCCGAAAGCGGCATTGAAATCGTCGAATTTGAACGTTTTTTGAATCGCATCGCGCCCTTCCACGGCAGACCAGCCCTGCAAGGTTTCAATTGCGGCCGACGCGCCAATTAAATCAGAAGACTTTGCCATAGCGATTTAACTCCACTTTGAAGGTTTAACACTTAAATGCAATAAGAATCTTGAACTACAGGTTCAAGCTCATTCAACTTCCAACTGGTTGAGCGAGTGCAGCGGACAGTCCATACTATGCATGTGAACACAAACCGGAGCATGACTCAACGGTCATGTGCACCTGCAATAGAAAGGATAAGAAAATGACACAGCGAACTCAATGCGAACAACTTCAAGTATCTAACTTGTTGCACCAATTCATCGAGCAGGAAGCGCTGCCCGGCACCGACGTTTCGTCCGACGACTTCTGGAAAGGGTTCAACGCCATTGTGCACGATCTGGCACCCAAGAACCGCGCCTTGCTGGCAGAGCGCGACCGCATTCAGGCTGAAATGGACGCCTGGTACCGGAAGAATCCCGGCCCCATAAAAGACATGGCCGCATACAAAGCGTTCCTGAAAGAAATTGGTTATTTGAAAGACGCCCCGGCTAATGTGAAGGTGAACACCACCAATATCGACGTGGAGTTCAGCGAACAGGCCGGGCCGCAACTGGTGGTGCCCATTACCAACGCGCGTTATGCGTTGAATGCGGCCAACGCCCGTTGGGGCAGCCTGTACGATGCCCTGTATGGCACCGACGCTATTCCGGAAGATAACGGCGCAACCCGCTCGGGCGGCTACAACCCCGTGCGCGGCGACAAGGTTATTGAATATGGTCGCCGCTTTCTGGATGACACCATTGCACTGTCGTCGGGGTCGCACGCCAATGCCACCGCCTACCAGGTCAACAACGGCCAACTGCAGGTAACCCTTGAAAACGGCGAAAACACCACGTTGAAAGACGCATCGTCGCTACTGGGTTACCGGGGTAACGCGTCGGCACCCGAGGCGCTGGTATTCCGCCATAACGGCCTGCATTTCGAAATTCAAATCGACAAAAACAACCCCATTGGCAAGCAAGACAAAGCCGGGGTGAAAGACATCCTGATGGAGTCCGCGCTGACCACCATTATGGACTGCGAAGATTCGGTGGCAACGGTGGATGCCGAAGACAAGGTACTGGCCTATCGCAACTGGCTGGGCCTGATGCAGGGCAATCTAACCGAAGAGGTCGCCAAAGGCGATAAAACCTTTACACGCGCCCTGAATCCCGACCGTGAATACACCGACCTGCAAGGCAACACGCAAACGTTGGCCGCGCGTTCCATGATGCTGGTACGTAACGTAGGCCACCTCATGACCAACCCGGCCATTCTGGACAAAGACGGCAACGAGGTGCCCGAAGGCATTATGGACGCAGTCGTCACATCGCTTATTGCCTTGCACGACCTGAAACGCAAAGGGAATTCGCGCAAAGGCTCGGTGTATATCGTGAAGCCTAAAATGCACGGCCCCGACGAAGTGGCGTTTTCAAGCGAACTGTTCGGCCGCGTTGAAAAGCTACTGGGCATGGCGCCCAACACCCTAAAAATGGGCATTATGGATGAAGAGCGCCGCACCAGCGTGAATCTGAAAGCCTGCATTGCCGCCGCCAACGAACGGGTTGCGTTCATTAATACCGGTTTTCTTGACCGCACAGGCGACGAAATCCATACGTCAATGGAAGCCGGCCCGATGATCCGCAAAGGCGAAATGAAGCCAACCGACTGGATTAACGCTTACGAGCACAACAACGTTCAGGTAGGACTGGAATGCGGTTTGCGCGGCCGTGCGCAAATTGGCAAGGGCATGTGGGCCATGCCCGACAAAATGGCCGACATGCTGGTACAGAAAATTGGCCAATTGAAAGCCGGCGGTAATACGGCCTGGGTCCCTTCACCCACTGCAGCCACGCTACATGCATTGCACTATCACCAAGTTAGCGTGCACGATATTCAATTGGGCATGGAAGGCAAGAACGACCCCACCCTGCTCGACAAAATCCTGTCGGTACCCGTGGCCACCAACACGAATTGGTCGAACGAAGAAAAGCAGCAGGAGCTCGACAACAACGCCCAGGGCATTCTGGGTTACGTTGTACGCTGGATCGACCAGGGCGTGGGGTGCTCGAAAGTACCCGACATCCACAATGTGGGCCTCATGGAAGACCGCGCCACTCTGCGTATTTCCAGTCAGCATATTGCAAACTGGCTACACCATGGTATTGTCACCAAGGATCAGGTCATGGAAACCATGAAACGTATGGCGGCCGTGGTCGATAAGCAAAACGAAGCAGACCCTTACTACAAGCCAATGGCTGGTAATTTCGACACATCGGCCGCTTTCAAGGCCGCGTGCGACTTGGTATTTAAGGGGCTGGAACAACCCAACGGCTATACCGAACCTTTGCTGCACCAGTGGCGGCTTAAGGTGAAGCAGGCAGGGTGAAACAAATTGACGCAGCCTGGCTAAGGTCGGCTGCGTCAACGCAAAAGCACCAACTGTGGAACCGTATCCGGGCCGCACCAAACGATGGCATTTTGCCGAAACTTGCGGCCCGTTTCTTTCGCCTGAGCCAGTTCTAAGCCTGGTATCAGAACACTTTCTTCGGCTGGCCAAACTCTGTTGGGGTCGGCCCCTTCAGCGGGCAAAAACGTAGACTGGCTTTGCTTAAGTTGATTAATCAGTTGCCTTTGAAGTTCTGCATTTTTTGAAAATGAAAGTTGTTGCCCTAACGGGTTAAAAGCCGTGATGAAGGCAGCACAATTTACTGCATACTTTTGATAAATTTGGGCCAAACACGCGCTAGCCTGGCCTACTTTCAATACACAAGGTGGCGCACCATGAACAATATATTGCGCACGCAAATAAGCTTGCACCACCGATTGCTCAATAACACTTTCCGCCATTAGAAAGCGGCGCCTTTATATTCACGCCAAGCTGGTTGGTAACGGAACACGATCAATGTGCTCGATCTCGGCTCTGGCTAATTGCTCCATTAACCGGCACCGAACTTGTATGTGTTCCGGGTTGTTCCATTCATTTTTAAATTCGCCCGGGTCAGTTTGCAAATCATAAAGCTCGCCCCATTCCACCCCATGAAAAACACTTAACCGCCAACGGCCATCAAAAATAGTATGGACACGTGGCGGGCCGCCCAAACCGGGATGCGTACGTTGATGATCGTACTGAATAAAAACCGTTTCTCGTTCGAGTTTCTTTTCCCCATTAACTACAGGCAATAAAGAGCGCCCCTGCATGCCTGCAAAAGGCGCAATACGTGCCCTATCAAGAATCGTTGACGGAATATCGATGGTTGACCCCAAAGCCTGTGTGCGGTTAGCTGCATTCTTCATGGCCGGATCGCTCCATATAAAAGGCACCCGCAAAATATCCCGGTACTGTTCAGCACCTTTCAAAAGCAGACGATGGTCGCCCAAATGATCACCGTGATCTGAAGTGAACAAGACGACTGTGTTATCACGTTCACCCACTGCGTCCAGCGCCTTCAAAATACGCCCCACGGCGTCGTCGATCATTGAAATCATGCCGCACGTCAAGGCTCTGGCCTCGAGCGCTTCTTGCCTGGACACACCAATTGTATTCATGCCGTTCAACATCGCCTTTCCAGATTCGCGCACGTTATACAACGCTTCAACATGTGGGGGCGGCTCCCAGTCATCTCTTTGATATGCCTCAGGTACGGGCATCTCTTCAGGACGATACATGTCCCAATAATGGCCTGGTGGATTAAACGGATGATGCGGGTCGGGGAACGAGACCATCAGGAAAAACGGCTGCGACGTATGCTGCCGCTCTATAAAGGTTTCGGCGCGCTCAGCAATGAAGCTGGTGGGATACAACGCTTCGGGCAATGCCGTTCTTACTGCCTGCGGGCACACGTAGTTGTGCGGCAATTGGTTGTCTGGGCCCAACAAGCTTGAGGCCTGAGGGTCTCGCTCAAGCAGCCATTGCTTGAAATCTCCGCCAACACCGTCGCCATGACCGGTCACCAAGTCAACATGATCAAACCCATAAAACGGCGTTTGAACGCGTGCATTCTCTTTTGACCAGAAGTCGGGTTCTTCATTCCGATAACAGTCATCTTTCAAGTGTTCACGAACCGCCTGGCTCAAGCTTTCTGATGGTACATAATAATTATCAGGCGGCGAAGATTGCTCGAGCACAACCGATGAACCCACAAAATTCTGCAAGTGACTTTTTCCAATAAGCCCGGTTGCGTATCCGGCCTCGCGCAGTAACTCAACAAACGTCACTTGCTGCATAGGCAAAGGAATACCGTTAGCACGTACCCCATGAACAGAAGGCATGCGGCCGGTCATCAAGCTGGCTCGGTTCGGCATACACACAGGGCTTGCCACATAAAACTCGTCGAACAAAACGCCATTGCCCGCAAGGCTGTCGATATGAGGCGTGCGTAAAACCGGGTGACCATAACA
The DNA here is from genome assembly GCA_002694155.1 of Pusillimonas sp. GTDB lineage: Bacteria > Pseudomonadota > Gammaproteobacteria > Burkholderiales > Burkholderiaceae_B > Neopusillimonas. Next base: position 4,896 of record NZLH01000259.1, read on the forward strand.
CCCCAGATGATCAGCCCTTTGCTGATCGGTCATAATTAAAATGAAATTGGGTCGTTTTTCTTTCATGAGTTCGCTACCGTTCTGGGCTTGTA
>NZLH01000260.1 GCA_002694155.1 Pusillimonas sp.
AAGTTTAAGTTCGAATATGCTAGAAGAGTGGGTCATGGTTACTCTACCGAAGCTGGCTTAGGTGGTACCACTCCAATATACTCTGCTTCGTTTGATACAATAGACGGCCAACAGGACTACGACCTGCAAGCAATAGTATCTTCTTCCGCAGCGACAGACACTAGTGTTCCCTATTATAATCTTATAGGTGACGCAAGAATTAATGTAACAAAAGTCTATTATAAAACACCCCAAGCAATGTGGAGATTTTTTGGATATTATGGTGGCCTAAATACGACTGGTGATTTATCAAGCTATGGTCAATATTCTGATGATAGTACATTTCAATTGGTTCCAACTTGGCAAAATAAATCTCAAGCTATGGCTTTTGAAGACGCAATATACACTAGAAATAGTCATTATAGTTTCGAAATTAAAAATAATAAATTAAGAATATTCCCTAAGACAGTTGAGGTTAGTCCAAAAAAAATGTACATAGAATTTTTTATTGACTCTGACACACCTTGGAAAGAAGATGGCACAACTGATAACGGAATTGACGGCATTAATAATATTAACACACTACCGTTTGAAAACACTCCATATCAGTCTATAAACTCAATAGGTAAACAGTGGATTAGGAGATTTGCCTTGGCACTGTCAAAAGAAACACTAGGTAATATTCGCTCTAAAATAAGTTCAATACCTATTCCTGGAGATAGTGTAACTCTTGACGGACCAGCGTTAATATCTCAAGGGCAAACAGAACAAGAAAAATTACGAGAAGAGTTGAAGACAATTTTTGATGAGCTTACTTATGCTAAAATTGCACAGGGAGACGTTGAGCTTACCGACGCAGTAAATAAAGTACAAGAAAGAGTCCCAATGCGGATTTTTGTGGGGTAATGAATGGCTGATAATGAATGGACACAACCAGATGCACCACCACCCCCTTTATTCTTAGGAAAGAAAGAGCGTGATTTCGTAAAACAGGTTAATGACGAGTTGATTGAGCGTGTTATTGGACAAGGTATATTTTATTATCCCATTAGTATGGAGCACACAAATTTTCACCCGTTGTATGGCGAAGCTGTTGAGAAAACTTATTTGCCACCAATAAGAGTATATGCACTCATAGTGTGGGAAGGTTTTACAACTGAAACAACAAACTTAGGAATAGACCGTAGACCTTCAATTGTTGTTCACTTTCATAAAAGAAGATTAACAGAGGATCAAAATTTATTTGTGAGAGAAGGAGACTTTGTTCAGTACGGAGATACTTTTTACGAAATTGTACAACTTAATGAACCAAAACAGATATTTGGTCAAATAGAACATAAAATTGAAGTAGAAGCAAAGTGTATTAAGGCGCGTCAAGGAGTATTTAATGCCAAGTGACAATCAATATAGAGGCACTGAAAACGCCGAAGAAAATATAAGCGTTGAAGAAATTCAACCCTCTACACTAGAAAATATTGATTTTGCATTTTTTGATTTTATCAATGATAAGATGAATAGTAGATCAACTACAAATGAAGGCTGGAAAAAAGTGCCTATTGTTTGGACTAGTGCTGAAAGGTCTTTTTTATCTAAAAACAACAAAGACTTAAGAGACGACGATGGCACTTTAAAGCTGCCCATTATAAGTATTGAAAGAACTGCTATGAATAAAACCAAAACCAGAAAAGGTAAATACTATGGACTAAGCGGTAACTTTCCAGAAGCAGATAGATTTGGTCGAATAACTATGGCTAAAAAAATAGTTAAAGATAAAACAAACAATTTTTCAGTGGCAGACAATATTAAAAAGATTGGAGGAACTGTCAACAAAGTTCCAAAGCGACAAGCTTACTTTCCTAAAAAGAAAAACAACAAAGTTGTTTACGAAACACTTAGTATACCTTTACCGGTATATGTATCTATGAATTATGATGTTACAGTGAGAACGGAATATGTTCAACAGATGAATGACTTGTTGACTCCGTTTATTACGCTTGGTTCATCCATTAGTTATTTTGTTATTAAAAAAAACGGGCATCGATATGAAACTTTTTTACAAGAGAGTTTAAATTTAGCAAATAACATTTCTAGTTTAGGTACCGATGAACGAATGTATTCAACAAAAGTGTCGTTTGAGGTGCTGGGTTATTTAATCGGTGAAGATCCAAATGGAGAAAGACCAAAGGTAATACGAAGAGAAAGCACAGTTGAGGTTAAAATTCCAAGAGAGCGCGTCATCTTTGGAGATATACCAGACTACGGAGACGGAAAATCAAAATACATAGAGTAAACAAAATGGTTTTTGCGCTCTTAACTCACTAATTAATAAAGAAACAAATACATTTAGTTTCAGCAAAAGGAGAATTAGAATATGCCGGCAAAAGACTTTAAGTTCATTTCACCTGGGGTTTTTATCAATGAGATAGACAACTCACAGTTACCTACAGCCCCTGGAGACGTTGGACCTGTTATCATTGGTAGAGCAAAGCAAGGACCTGCTTTGGTCCCAACAAAAATTAATTCATTTCAAGAATTCGTAGAAGTTTTTGGAGCACCAATCCCTGGCGCCACTGCTAATGATGTTTCCCGCGAAGGCGACATCACTGGCCCGACATATGGAGCATATGCAGCGCAGGCTTGGTTAAGAAACAATTCTCCTGTGACCTATGTTCGACTAGTAGGCCAGCAGCACGCAAACGCTACAGAGGGTCAAGGTGAAGCTGGCTGGGAACTTCAAACTCCTGTAGGAAACATAGCACAGCCTAATAAGGCTGGTAGCTCAACGGCCGAGGGCGGTGCCTATGGTCTTTTCGTATTTCAATCCGGTTCACAAGCTTCTGAAGAAACTGTGCCAACAAACAACACTGGTACTCTTGCTGCTATTTGGTATGTAACCACTGGTTCGGTAGCTTTAAGTGGAACCGTTGTTTCCGCTAGTGAGGGCGACCTTGCAGCGAGCGGCGGCAGAACTGCTAATCAAAAAGGCACAAACCAGTATTTTGCTGCAGCGAATGGAGAGTCAGCTACTTTTAAAGTCGTTATTTCTGGTGAAAATGGAGAAACAGAAATTGATACAAAGTTTAATTTTAGCAACAGTTCCGAAGATTTTGTTCGTAAGGTCTTTAATACAAACCCAACGTTAACAAATAGCGATATTACTGATAGCAGTAGCAACGCATTTAGAACCTATTGGCTTGGTGAAACATTTGAAGATGAGGTAAATCAAAGACTTCAAGCTTCGAGCGCCTCACATCACTATGGTGTTGTTTTACCGCTTTTTAATGGCACGGTAAATGGTGGCGACTTTAGACGCGACTACAACGATCCAGCTACGGGCGACTTTATTGCTCAGGACCTGACAAATGACAGCGGTTCTTACCGCGCAAGCTCAATGGAAAAGCTTTTCAAATTCCGCGCAAGAAACACTGGACGATGGGCATCAAAAAACATTAAAATTTCAATTGCTGACATTCGCGCATCTAGTGATCCGGCAAATGCTTATGGGTCTTTCTCTGTACAAATTAGAGTTATGGACGATACAGATAATCGTCCAAAATTCTTAGAACAGTTTAATAACTGTAACCTAAATCCTTCATCTGAGAATTTCGTCGCCAGAAAAATTGGTGATAAATTCCTTGAGTGGGATGACACAGAGCGAAGATATAGAGAATATGGAGATTTTACAAACCAATCTGATTACGTATATATCGTATTAGATGATAGCGTTCGTGAAGGTAAAACGAACCCAGAACTTCTTCCGTTCGGCGTAATCGGTCCTCCAAGGTTCTTACCTTTTAATGCTGCTGATACTAGCGTTAACACATTAGTAACAGGCGGCGCCGATTTCTATAATCACACTGAGTTCCAGCCAACCGGTCAATACGTTAAAGCTTCTAAGGGTGGCCCAGATGCTGCAGCAAGCGTCACATTAACATTCTCTGGAGATCCGGGTCTTAACTCTACGATAACATTAGTCTCTGCTGATGGGACGAGTAGAACTTACACCGGCAAGACCTCGGCTAACGCCGCGGCCTTGACCTTTGATCACAACAATGGCGTTGCCACTGCTGCTTCAACATTAAAAGACGCTATAGATAATGCCAACGGTCACGGAACTGGTAGATTCACCGTAGTCGACGGCGGCGGTGGTGTATTGACAATAACAAACGTAACTAAAGGTACCGCTGGTAATAAGACATACAACACTACTGATTTAGCAAACACAACAATATTAGGTGGTGGATCAGTCAGTGGCTCATTCGCTGGTGGTGTTAATGGCACTGGTTATAACGCACGATTCCAGTTCCCAAGCTTAAGACTGAGAGTCTCCGCTTCAGAGGGAGATCCAACTGATCCAACTGCTGTATACTACGGCGTTGATTCTACTTTCAATTTGAGTGGGCGCCCATCTCATACGATTGGTGAGTACACCGGTCCAAAGCCAGCTGGCGTCAGTATGGACGTATTAACCACTGGTGGTAACGCAAGAACTGAAAACAGTTTTGTTTTCTCTCTAGACGATATTTGCATCAATCAAGCAAATGGTAATGTCGCGCTTTCTGGTGCCTTGGTTTACAAATCTGGATCTAGACATAATTCAGAAGCACGCGAAGGCATGACTTACGTTCGAGAAACTGCGATTTCAAGTGGAAGCTATCGCACGATTCTTGATCTTGGCGCTGACAGGTTTACCACTGTTCTTCACGGTGGGTTTGACGGCCTAGATATTACTGAGGCAGAGCCTTTTAGAAACACTGGCCTATCAGATAAAAATGAGCGCACGAGCTACGCTTTCAATTCACTCAAGGTCGCTATTGATTCTTTGAGAGATCCAGAGGCTGTAGAGTTTGATTTGGCCGCAATGCCAGGTATCACAAACAACACACTTAACAGAAATCTAATTGATATGTGTGAAAATCGTGGAGACTCGTTAGCAATTGTAGACTTGCAAGGAGGCTATGTCCCTGAAACAGAGAATACTAAAACTGTACAAAATAGAATTGGATCAGTTCAATCTACAATTAATAATAAGCGACAGAGCTTGCAGATAAATTCAAGCTTTGGTTGTGCATACTATCCTTGGGTTCAGATTCAAGACACCATTCAAGGTTCAATTATCTGGGCACCACCTTCTGTTGCAGCCATTGGAGCAATGTCCTATGGACAGGCAACACAAGAGCTTTGGTTTGCACCGGCAGGGTTCACTCGCGGTGGACTTAGCGCTAATGGTGCTGCTGGTATACCGGTAGTTGGTGTGCGTGAAAGACTGATATCAAAGGAGCGTGATAAACTTTATGAAGCGAATATTAACCCAATCGCTCAATTCCCTGCAGAGGGTATCGTAATCTTTGGACAGAAGACGTTACAAGTAACACCTTCTGCTCTAGATAGAATTAATGTTAGAAGATTGTTGATCTTCCTTAAAAAGAGAATTTCAAGAATTTCTGCGACCTTGTTGTTTGACCAAAACGTACAAACAACTTGGAATCGTTTCCGTGGTCAAGTTGAACCGTTCTTACAATCCGTAAAAACTGGTCTTGGGTTAACAGATTTTAGACTTGTATTAGATGAGACAACGACCACACCAGATTTGATTGACAGAAATATTATGTATGCTCAAATCTTTTTGAAACCAGCGAGAGCAATTGAGTTTATTGCGGTTGATTTTGTAATCACCGACTCGGGTGCTTCTTTTGAGGATTAATTTATAGTGCTGACTAATTATAAAAAGGAGAAACATTAAATGGCATTTTACGCAGACCCAACAACTGATCCGAAAAGATCTTTTAGATTTTTATTTTCCCTGCCATCACAGAGCGTAGCAAATTCGCTGCAAGCTTATTACGTGAAAGAGGTTAAAAAACCCACTTTTCAGATGGAGGGAGGCCCTCAGATTAAATATATTCAGCACGCATTTAAATATCCTGGACGCGTAGTATGGCAAGATGTAACTGTAACTGTGGTCGATCCAGGCGGCTCTGATGACGCTGGGGCAGCACTATATAATATGTTAGCTAAATCAGGATATTCTGTGCCAACTGATGCTCCTTTTGAGGGCACTCTAGAAGAATCAATTTCCAAGAGAAAAGCTTTAGATGCTCTTGGGCAACCAAGACTAACTCAAATTGATTCAGAGGGTTTCCCAATTGAAGAGTGGACAATGCACAATGCTTTTGTTTCTTCAGTGGATTTTGGTACTGTCAGTTATGATAGCGATGACATTGTAAATGTTCAGCTTACTATTATGTATGATTACGCCACTCTAGCTATTCCTAATGGCAGAGTTGTAGATCCACGCGTTCGAACTAAGTAAAAATACTTAGATGATAAGCTCTTTATAGAGAGGATTTAATGGCTCGCTTTTGGACTCAAAATATAGAATTGAAAAGATCCTACAAGTGGATAGCTAGGATTAGTCTTTTTGATAAAAGCTTTTTTGGTGACGGGGTTGATGCACTAGATGAAGATAGCGATATCTCAATAGATACAGGTAATGACCCCGTACCTTTTATAGTGCAATCTTTTACAAAACCAGAGTTTGGCTTTCAGACTTTAGAAATAAAAGACAGTTATGGACCGCATAGAAGACTGATCGCAGGGTCAGCCAAGTGGGGCTCATTAGAAATAAACCTCTATGATGTAGTCGATTCAAATCTTAATGTGAGTAAGCAATTGTACGACTGGCTGTCATCAGTTGGTTATAAATCGGGTCAAGAGAATCCCAGCCAGGACTGGGTTGACGCCAGTAGAGCTATAAGAAAGTTATCTAAAGGTGATCTAATTTTTTTAACACTAGAACACATTGATTCAAATGGCAAGAAAATCGAAGAATGGCAATTTAATCAACCAGTCATTAAAGCAATTTCTTTTGGAGATGCTTTATCTTATGAATCAGATAGTCCTGTTATTGTAAAATTAGGAGTTGAAATAGCGTCTGCTAAATATACATATCTAGACAACAACTAAAGATTAAAGAAACACTTAATTTAACGATTATAATATGTTATACTTGTTAAGTATTCTTATAAAACATCCGGAGTAAAAATGAGAAATAATCAAGATAGAATGCTAGCTGGTGCGGCCACAGACAATCTGCAGCAAGCCGATCCGCCGCCGCAAAATCAAACTTTGGAATTTATTGTTCCAACAGAACTGGTTGAACTACCTAGTAAGGGTTTGTTTTATGGTGAAGGTCATCCTTTACACGGCCAAGACAGCATTGAAATAAAACACATGACAACCAAAGAAGAAGATATTTTGACAAATGAATCTTATATTAGAGACGGATCCGCAGTAGATAGACTTCTAAAGTCAATTATTGTGAACAAGCGAATTAATGTTAAAGATCTTTTGATAGGTGATAAGAATGCGATAACCTTAGCGGCAAGGACGTATGGATATGGGGCTGAGTATGAAACTAAGTTTACTTGTCCATCCTGTGGAACAATACAACAAACTTCTTTTGATTTAACAGAAATTGAAAATGGTGCTTTTGAAAAAGAAGCAGAAGAGTTTGGTGGAGAGATAGATTACGAAGCTAATAGTATTTCACTAGTAGTGCCTAGAACTAAAACAAAATTAGAATTTAGACTACTCAATGATGATGAACAAAAACAAAAAAAGAAAAATAAGAATAAATTAATATCACAATTTTTTTCAAAAATAATAAAATCGGTAAATGGAAACTCTGATCAAAGATATATTAAATCATATATCGATTCGATGTCTGCTTTAGATAGTCGTTACATTAGGGCTGCGTATCAAAAAATGATTCCCAATGTTGACATGGGTTGTGAATTTGAATGTGAAAACTGCGGGTATAGCGGTAAAGTAGAGGTTCCGCTTAAAGCGGAGTTTTTTTGGCCTAAATAACGATTATATAAAAAATGTTTATGAGCAATTTTTTTATATGAAGTACTATGGCGGGTGGAGTCTATTTGAATTATATGCTTTGCCAATTGGTCTTAGAAATTTTTATTTTCAAATGCTAGCCAACCATAAAAAGAAAGAATCAGAAGAAAATGACAAGGCTATCTCAAAAGCCAAATCGTCGTCGCGACGGTAAAAATTGATTTTAAAAACTAATTAACAATATGGAAGATAAAATAATTATCGATCTAGAAGAGGCGAAACTTTTAAAAGAGTATTCTGCTTCATTAGTATCTTTTGGCGCTAAAATTAAAAAAATGCTTTACAATATGTTTTCCGATTCTGGAGAGAGTTTTACTAATTTTTATGTCAAAGGAAAAAGACCAGATGTAATAACATTTGGCGCTGCATTGGCTTCTGAAAAAAAGTATATGGATTCCTACCTAAAGCACGGTCTGAATGACCCACGCGTACTTAAAAACAGATATAGTCTTGAAAGATCTATTAAGAATTTTGAGAGGGAAACTGGCATTAAGTGGCCGTTAAAGTAAGGGTTAAATAATGGCTGATGATATTAATAAAATAACAGCAGAAGATATAGAAAATGCCAAAACGATTAACGATCTCCTCAACGACCAAAATAAAACTCGAAAAGATATTTTAGACAGTCTATTAAAGGAGGGTGCGGCAAGAAAAAAGATATCGGATCTTTTAAAAAACGAGCTAGACAAGCAATCCGAATTCTTAACAATCAATGAAATCAGACAAAATTTATCTGAAAAAAGACTGGTAGCTTTAGAAGAGCAAGAAAGATTACTAAAAGAACAAGAGGATATCGAACAAAGAAGGCTAGCTTTAGAAGAAAGACTTCGCGACCTGCGAGCCCTTGGATCGATGCAGACAAATGCCGACCTAGCACTTCAAAGTCGACTAGTGGAAAGACTTGGAGATCTAGATGACGAATTGTCGAATGTAGTAGACAAACGAAATGAATTAAATATAGCAGCGACCGAAACAGTCGATACCATCGAGGCAGCTATTGAAGCAGAGAAAAAGCGACTTAAAGCACTCGATAAGGTGGTAGACAAACAAACAAACATTAGAAATATAGTTGGAAATCAAATAGAACAAACATTCGGTTTGAAAGATGCAACTGACAGCTTGGGTGATGTTCTTATTGACAATATTCTTGACGCAGAAAAGCTATTTGAAAGAAGTGGCACCGGTGTCGTAAACACTGTCTTGGAAAGCTTTAGGGCCACGAAAAAAAACTTTGTAGACGCATTTGCCCCCACTTTAGAAGCATTAGAGACGGAAGCAGCAGAACGATTTACACTTAAAAACGTAACAAAAAATCTTAAGGGTCGCGCCACAGAATTTGGA
>NZLH01000261.1 GCA_002694155.1 Pusillimonas sp.
CTAAAAACGAAGCCTTGATTACGGCGGTGAAAGCAGCTGCCGAAGAGGGTTTGAAAGCGGCTTATGAAATTCGCGAAAAGCAGGTGCGCTCCGAGCGGCTGCGTGAAGTGCATGCGGCGGTGAAAGCCAAGCTGGAAGAGCACGCACTTGCCAAAGACGAGCCTGTACCCGATTCTGTCGAGGTCGACAATATTTTGTTCGACCTGGAATCAGCTATTGTACGTGGCCAAATTCTGGCCGGCGAACCCCGTATCGACGGTCGCGACACGCGCACTGTGCGCCCTATTAATGTTCGTTTGGGCGTTCTGCCACGCACACACGGTAGCGCATTGTTCACCCGTGGTGAAACACAGGCTTTGGTTGTTGCTACTTTGGGTACCAAGCAAGACGAACAGATTATTGATTCGGTAATGGGCGAGAGCCGTGACCGCTTCATGTTGCATTACAACTTCCCCCCGTTCTCAACGGGTGAAACGGGTCGTTTTGGTTCGCCCAAACGTCGCGAAATTGGCCATGGTCGCTTGGCCAAACGCGCACTTATTGCAGCATTGCCGGCGCCAGAAGACTTTCAGTATACGATTCGTGTGGTGTCCGAAATTACTGAATCCAATGGCTCGTCGTCTATGGCATCGGTATGCGGTGGTTCCCTGGCCATGATGGATGCGGGCGTACCCGTTAAAGATCACGTTGCCGGTGTGGCAATGGGGCTTATTAAAGACGGGGGCAAGTTCGCGGTACTAACTGATATTCTGGGTGATGAAGACCACCTGGGCGATATGGACTTCAAGGTAGCGGGCACACAAACCGGCGTAACTGCCTTGCAAATGGACATCAAAATTCAGGGCATTACCCGTGAAATCATGCAGGTTGCACTGGCGCAGGCCAATGAAGGTCGTATGCATATTCTTGGCAAGATGAAAGAAGCCATTGAAGGTTCACGTACCGAGCTTTCCGAGTTTGCGCCGCGTATGTTAACGGTAAAAATCAACCCCGAGAAAATTCGCGATGTGATCGGTAAAGGTGGCGCAACCATTCGTGCGCTTACCGAAGAAACCGGTACCAATATCGATATCGGCGACGATGGCACAATTACCATTTCAAGTGCCGACCTGGACAAAGCTCGCGAAGCCGAGCGCCGTATTAAAGAGCTTACGGCCGATGTTGAAGTGGGGCAAGACTATGAAGGTCCGGTTCTGCGTTTGCTCGACTTCGGTGCCATTGTGCAGGTTTTACCAGGTCGTGACGGCTTGCTTCATATTTCTGAAATTGCCAACTACCGTATCAACAACATTAACGATGTGTTGAAAGTGGGTCAGGTAGTGAAGATTAAAGTCATTGAAGCTGACGACAAGGGCCGTTTGCGCCTGTCTATGAAAGCCATTGGCGGCATCGAGGCACAAGGCGGGCCAACCGAACCCGTGCCGCCAGCAGCGCCTGCAGCCGAATAAGTTTGCGGTTGCTTAGAACGAAATTATGCCGGGTTTATCCCGGCATAATTTTTGTGTCTTGATTTTGTCCTGGTTGCTTGGGCTACCATCAGGCTTTGGTTTGGAACCCGACCGATGCGCGCTGGGTTAGCTATTGAGGTCTTGCAGTAAGCGTCGGTGGGTGCGAACTTCTTTCAGGACGTCACCGAACGTGCGCAGGTTTCGCGCTTTTAGCGCCGGAATCATCTTCATGAGTGCGTCGGCTGTCGCAATTGCGTCGCCAATCGCTGTGTGGCGGGCTTCTTCAGAAATTGTGATGTCTAATCGATGCACCAGGGCGTCTAGACTATGGCTTTCACTTTCGCCAAACAATACCGCTGATAATAAGACGGTATCGAGTATGGGGTTGGGGAAGTGGCAGTTTGCCAGCGTTTCATATTTTCTTAGAAAGCCCATATCGAACGGGGCATTGTGCGCTACCAGCACCGAATTTTGTGCAAATTTATGAAAGCGCTGGACAACAGTGGCAATATCCGGCGCTTGGGCAACCATGGCATCGGTAATTCCATGAACTTTTGTGCTGCCGGCAGGTATGGCGCGCCCTGGGTTGACCAGCGTATCAAATACCTCATTCTGAATGCGTCGGCCGTTCACAATACGCACTGCCGCAATTTGCACAATATCGTCTTGCTCGGGGTTTAAGCCTGTTGTTTCGGTATCAAATACAACATAAGTCAATTCGTCTAGCGCGGTTGTAGAGACTTCTGCATTTCCCGCTTTAGATAGCAACCCGAAGTCGTATACCACTGCACGCGGTATGGCTGGCGGGCGTCGTAGAGCAAGTCGCGCTTCACGCAAGAAAACGTTTACTTGTGGTTTGGTGGCATGAGGGTTTGCCTGCCAATACGCACCGTGTATAGCCAATACCCCCTGCACCGTCGTATTAGCCAGCCCAACATCAACTGTCTCGGTTGCTAATGTATCGAGGTCTTGCTGTGTTAAAGGGTTTCCTTGCCATTCTATTTGCAGTTTTGCGCCAGCCCCTTCGGGCGTAATCAACAGTTTGATTTGCTCAGCAAAGGGTGGCAGGCGATGTACCAGTAAAGAAAGCATGGCAATTATTTGAAAGCCGTCACAGCGCAATATAAGTTCGGTGCTGTCTGTTGCAAGCAGAATACCTTTGCTGCGCAGGCTTGATTGTAGTGTCGATGCCAGGTCGCTGGAGCGAATCATGGACAATGGCCAATCGCCGGGGCGATCTGCTCCGGCTCGAATGCTATGTGTTGCAAGATCGCCGGTGACGTCTCTTAATGTCAGTACGTAGCCTGGCTTGGTCGTGCGTTCATTGGCTTCTGTGCCGGGTTCGTCCAGAAGGCGCATTCGTGCAGCTAGAACGCGCCCCTCTTCGATTGTCGCGCAAAGGATATCCGACGCGGCTTCTGAGTCATTAGTAAGTAGTAATCGCTGGTAGGCATGCTCAATTGAAGAAGGGTACAGATAATTAGAAACAGGATGATTTAGGCCTGGCAATGTACCGGTCTCGAGGCTGCCCAATAAGCTTATTATTTGGCCGTTGTAGAACACAATTTGATGTTCCGCAGAACATATCATGACGCCTACAGGTACATCACCCAGCAGTTTTTCCAGCCTGGTTTTTTCAAGTGCCAGTTGTTCGGTTTCACGTGTTATTGCTTGTTGCAGGCTGTGTCGCGTTTCCCGAAACGCATGGGCCAGCTCTGTTGCGGCAATTTCAAGGTCGCCCAAGTAGGCGTTGGGCGAAGTGTTGGGGAGGCGGTTAATTTGACTGTGCGTACTGGCGTGCATTAAGCCGGTTAAGCGCTGCGCACGACGCGCAATATTTTCGTCAATTATTAACCATACCCAGGTAATTAGGCCGCTGATAATAAAACCCGCGATGACGCCCCCGATAATCACGGCTTCCAGAATGTCAGGGTCGTTTGCGCGATGGTAACCGTAGATTAACCCGCCGGCTAACGCCGCCAGACAGCCTGTTGTCAGGGCGCCAAACAGCAGAGCCAGGCGGCGGCGGGGGCGATATGAAGTGGCCATATCAAGTTTGTTGTTAAGCGGGCCGACGTTGCTGTTCACACGCAACTTCCAGCAGCTCGGTATCGCTTTGGGCCGGTTGCCACTGTGTGCCGGTCAGTTTGCCATCGGCAGATAATCGGGCCGTTGCGCTTAAGTCGGCGCGAAGCTTTTTATTGCAATCGAAAGCAACCATTGCCGTGCGCGTTGCTTGCCATCTTTCAACCAGAAACACTTGAACCCTGACTAATTCAGGGCGCATCTCAGAGCGGGTGATGCCGCCCGTATCGGCCGCAACAAAACGTGAAACAACAGGGGCAAGATATGTCCAGGGCGCCCAGGGCATTGAGCGTTCGCCTTTACCCACGACTACGATGTGAGCGGGCAGGGCAGTTTGCATTCGGCTAAACCAGGTATATTCATTCCATACCGAGTAAGTGATGACTGAAATGCCAATGGCAAATGGCATAATCCAACGCGGCAACGGGCGCCCTTTACGGCGTAAAAACCGACCAATAATAAAAACAACACAGGCGGCCAATACGCCAACGGCCAGCATCGCAATGTAATCACCCAGCATAAGAAAGAAGTCTCCTGTTATTGGCGTGTTTTGAAGTGCGCTATACCGGCATTCTACGGCCTTGGCCAATAGCGGCCTGCATGGTTCTAACAACAACAAATGCGTCGCGTAAATGATGACGTTGAAAGTCGGGCAGGTCGGAAAGCGATAAATAATTATCTGGTTTTTGCCCCGATTGTATAAGTCGCATCTGGTTCTCCAGGCGCAGCGTTGCAATTAGGTCGTAGGCGGCAACTAATTCTTTTGCGCCAGTACTTGAAACCATGCCTACCTGTTCTGCAGCCAAAAGGCGTGCGCGGGTATTTATTTCTTTAAGTTGACTTTGAAGGGCGTAAACACGGGCCAGGTCGGTAACGGGGATAACGCCGTTATGCTTCAAATCGACCTGGTTCTTGCCGCGTTTAGTTCGCACTGTTGAAAACCCGCGTAGCAGACCTAAGGGGGGCGTGTGTTTCAAACTGTTGGCTACCATATGCGCCATAAAAATCGATTTCTTAGACGCCGCTTCTAGGGTTTCGGCTTGCAAGTTTTGGAACAATTCGTGATGCCCGGCAATGGGGCGCAAATCGAACATAACGGAAGCCAGCATGTGTGATTCAGGCGCATGTCGACTCATCCATGTATCAAAGTAATGGCGCCAGGTGGAAACAGGTTGGCACCAACGGGGGTTAATA
>NZLH01000262.1 GCA_002694155.1 Pusillimonas sp.
AAAGTGCCCCTGCACTTTGTCAATGGTGAAACGTCTCCTGCCGTAAAACTGGGTGGTGCTGTTATTAGCCACGTTATGACCGAGCTGGAAATTACATGTTTGCCAGCTAATTTGCCACAGTTCATCGAGGTTGACCTGGCAAAAATGGTTGCGGGTGAAAGCGTTCACCTGGATGCCGTTAAACTGCCCAAAGGCGTAACGTTCGCAGCTCATGGTGGTGACACCAACCCTGCATTGGCCGTAGCCTTGGTTAAAGGTGGTGCCAAGAACGCAGGTGGTGCCGAGGGCGACGACACCGAGGATGAAGAAGCGCCGTCTGAAGACGCGTAATTCATTCCAGCTTCTTAACCCGTTAAAACGGGTTTTGAACCCCTGCCGGCTAACGCCGCCAGGGGTTTTGTTTTACAGTTAGCGCTTTATTAACCAAACCATGGGTCAACATGACAACGGGTATCAGATTAATAGTGGGTTTGGGAAACCCGGGGCCGGAGTACGAAACAACTCGGCATAATGCCGGATTCTGGCTTGCTGACCAAGTTGCGCAAGACCTTTGCGCTCAATTCAGTTTAGAGAAAACATTCTTTTCCTGGGTCGCTAAAGCGCGTCTTAAGGGCGAGGCAATTATTATTGCCAAACCCACCACATTCATGAATCGCTCGGGTCTGGCAACTGGTGCGTTAATGCGGTTTTATAAATTGAATCCTGAGCAAGTGCTGGTAATGCATGACGAGCTTGATTTGCTTCCCGGTCATGCAAAGTTGAAACAGGGTGGGGGCCATGCTGGGCACAATGGTTTACGCGACATTCAGGCTCAGCTAGGTAGTGCGGCATTCTGGCGCCTGCGCATTGGAATCGGGCATCCACGTACTTTGGGTTTGAATCAGCAGGTGGTGGGGTTTGTTCTGCAACCACCCCGGCGCGAAGATGCCTTAAAGATTGAGGCAACGCTTGACCGCTGCCGGGCAATAATGCCTGCCCTCATCGACGGGCAGTATGAGCAGGCAAGAAGCCAGCTGCACGCTGGGAACGGAGATTAGGTTGACTTGGCCAACGTTTTCAACCGAGCTGCGCGATTTTATTGGGTTTATCAAACAGCCTGGCTTGCGCCGTTTGCCTGGCAGAACGGCGCGTAAAGGTTGGTTGGAGGACTGGTTCGCGTCTTTAGATTTTGCGCGCTTGCTGAAATGGGCTGGTTTGCTGTGGCTGGTAAACATGATGGTTTTGGGGCCTATAGCGGTTGCTGCCGCTGGCGCTGGGGGCGCCGAGCATCGCTTGCGTCTGGATGCTTTGCCTTGGTTGCAGGCGCTTATTTGGGCGCCAATTGTGGAAGAATTGGTGTTTCGTTATTGGTTGCGTATACCGGGCCACGCGCTATGGCTGGTTCCAGTTAGCCTGGTGGCGTTGCTGTCTGGACCCCAATGGTGGAGCGTGATTCTGGTGGGTATGACGGTATTGCTCTGCTGGTGGCCTTATTTATTCGGGCCCGGTATTTCGCCACGCCCCCTGCCTTGGCGCATTCGGAAGTTGTATCGCCGCTACTTTGGTGTCATTGTGCATCTGTCATGCTTGCTGTTCGCAGCAGTCCATCTGGGAAACTTTTCGTATAACGAAACACCGCTATGGTTGTTGCCATTTTTGGTACTGCCTCAATGGGTTACCGGTTTGGCTTTGGCATGGCTTCGCGTGCGTCGGGGTATTGGCGCAGCCATTGCGCTTCACGCCATTTTTAATGGCGGGCCGCTACTGGTGATTTGGCTAATTATCAGTTGGCTTCCCACGCAATAATTGTTCTGTAGCCTGCAATGGAAATTAATCGCACATTTAATAATGATTCGGGAAGTGAACCTGACCACTCGATTGCTCGGGTTACAATCGCCCATCAAATGTGACTCTAACGAAGGACGCTCATGGCTTTGCAATGTGGCATTGTTGGCTTGCCTAATGTTGGTAAATCAACTTTATTTAACGCGCTAACAAAAGCGGGTATTGCCGCTGAAAACTATCCTTTTTGTACGATCGAGCCTAATGTCGGGGTAGTGGAAGTACCCGATCCTCGTCTGCAAGCGTTGGCCGAAATCGTAAAGCCCGAACGCGTCGTCCCCGCCGTCGTCGAATTTGTGGATATTGCAGGTTTGGTTGCCGGTGCATCTAAAGGCGAAGGGTTGGGAAATCAGTTTTTGGCCAATATTCGGGAAACCGACGCCATCGTTCATGTTGTGCGTTGTTTTGAAGATGAAAACGTTGTGCACGTAGCGGGTCGTGTAGACCCCGTTTCCGATATCGAGGTCATCAATACCGAGCTGGCGCTGGCAGATTTAACTACGGCGGAAAAAGCGCTTCAGCGTCATCAGAAAACGGCGCGAGCCGGCGACAAGGACGCGGCCAAAATGGTTGCGTTGCTGGAAAAAGTCATTCCTTCGTTAAACGAGGCAAAGTCAGTTCGCTCTTTAGGGCTTGATGAAGATGACATGCTGTTGTTGAAACCGCTATGTTTCATCACAGCCAAGCCGTGCATGTACGTGGCAAATGTGATTGATAGCGGCTTTGAAAACAACCCCCATTTGAAGGCGGTACAAGATTACGCAAAGGTAGAAGACGCGCCTGTGGTTGCAGTGTGTGCGGCGGTAGAGGCCGAAATTTCCGACCTTGAAGAAGAGGATAAAGCTGTATTTCTGGAAGACATGGGTATGGATGAGCCCGGTTTGAACCGTGTAATTAGGGCTGGTTATCGCTTGTTGGGCCTGCAAACCTATTTCACAGCAGGCGTTAAAGAAGTACGCGCCTGGACAATTCACATTGGTGACACCGCGCCTAAAGCCGCAGGTGTGATTCATACAGACTTCGAACGAGGTTTTATTCGCGCGCAAACCATTGCCTACGACGACTTCATTGCTTGCAAAGGTGAACAAGGTGCGAAAGAGGCGGGCAAAATGCGCGCCGAAGGAAAAGAGTACGTAGTAAAAGACGGTGACGTATTGAACTTTTTATTTAACGTTTAATAGTTTAAGTGTAAAATTATTGCCTACATCTATATGTAACAATCAATTTATCTATTGGATAAATCCTATAGCGCCCATTACGCTAACGCAGAGGTTTATGGGGCAAGTCCTAGTTCAATATTTCGCCGTTACATGACAGACTTCAGTAAAACTTGCTTGTAAAACAACAGGAGACGAAGCATGAAATTATTAAAGAAAGTGGCCGGTGCATTGGCCGTTGCCACAGTTTTTGCAGCGGGCGCTGCCTCGGCCGAAGAGGTCGTTCTGCGCGCGGTTAACGCCTTCCAGCCGGGCTCGGTGGTTGCCAAACCTTTCGAGCGTTTTGTCGAGCATGTAAACAAGGAAGGTAAGGGTATAGTTCAAATTAATCTTATCGGCGGCCCTTCGGCTATTCCTCCATTTGAAATCGGTAATGCGGTTTCGTCTGGCGTCGTTGATATGGCCTACGTTACCAGTGCGTTCTACCCGAACTTGCTTCCGGAAGGTTCGGCAATCAAACTTACCGAGCGCCCCATGAGCGAACTGCGCGAGAATGGCGGCTGGGAGTTGTTGAACGAACTACATAACAAGAAAATGAACGTTTGGTACCTTGCCCGTTCAGGCGAGGGTGTGCCGTTCCATTTGTATGTAAACAAACCTGTTGAAAAAGCCGATTTGTCTGGCCTTACATTGCGTGTAACACCGGTGTACCGTTCTTTCTTTGAAAAATTGGGTGCTAATGCTATTCAAACACCGCCATCCGAGGTTTACACCACTTTAGAGCGTGGTGTGGCCGATGGCTATGGCTGGCCAATTCAAGGTATTCTCGACTTGGGCTGGCATGAAGTAACCAAAGCGCGTGTTGATCCCGGTTTTTATCAAGTTGAGGTGAACGCGCTGGTTAATCTTGACAAGTGGAATTCTCTTACCGACGAGCAACGCGCTTTCTTAAGCGAAATGGGTCTGTGGCTTGAAGGCCTGAATGCAGAGAACGCTGCCATTAACGAAGAAGAGAAGAAAAAGCAGGCAGACGCCGGAATGGTTGTGTATGAACTAACTGGTGCCGAGCGTGAAAAATGGATCAACGCAGCACGTGAAGAAGGTTGGGCTGAAGTTGAGAAAGTAGCGCCTGATTCGGCGGCACGTTTGCGCGAGCTTTTAGCCAAAGACTAATGTGAATTGTTTGTTGTTTAGCGCATCGGGCCAGCCAGCCCGATGCGCGTTTTGTGTCTGATATTTTCAACCGGTATCCTCTCCATGACACCCAAGAATCCCATCGCACGGGCATATAACGGGTTTATTACCTGTCTCGCCGTCATTTCCGGCTTTATTTTCGGCTTAATGGCCTTTTTTATTGGCGCCGATGTATTCATGCGCAATGTTATGGGTTCGGGTATGCCCTGGGTTATTGAGGCAATGGAATACGCCATGTACGTGGCTACTGTCTTCGCTGCACCATGGGTTTTGCGTGAAGGCAGCCATGTTAGCGTCGACGTTTTAACATCAGTACTTCCCGCGCGTTTTGGGCGTTACGTTGTGCTTTTGGCCTCATTGTTGGGTACGGTAATTTGCCTTATCGTTTTTTACTACAGCGCAACGGCCACAATACGCGCATTCGAGCGCTCCAGCATGGTTTATAAGTCGTTCACGATTCCAGAGTGGTGGGTGAACTTTTTCGTGCCTTTTGGCATGGCCTTTATGACAATCGAGTTCTTTTTGCTGTTCTGGAGCCGCCTGGTTCATCCCTCAACAGTGCAAACAGGAAATCAGGTTTAAATTATGGAATGGACCGTTGCGCTTTCAATTTTGGTAGGTACGCTGGCATTTTGCTTGCTGTTGGGCATGCCGGTTGCCGTTAGTTTTTTCGGCGTCAATGTCGTTGGCGCCTTTATTTTTCTAGGTGGTGAGGTTGGGCTGGTTCAAATGACCCGCAACGTCGTTACAGCCATTACAAACTACAATCTTGCGCCTATTCCGCTTTTCATCCTTATGGGTGAAATTCTGTTGCATTCGGGGATGGCGTTTAAGGCAATCGATGCCATTGAACGTCTTATCACTAAAATTCCCGGACGCATGTCGGTTGTGGCCGTTGTTGCGGGTACTGTCTTTTCGGCATTGTCGGGTTCAACTATTGCCAACACCGCAATGTTGGGGCGCTCGCTAATGCCCGAAATGTTGCGTCGTGGTTATCATCCTACTTTGTCGATGGGCCCCATTATGGCCACCGGCGGCATCGCCATGTTAATTCCACCTTCAGCTTTGGCGGTTTTGGTAGGTAGTTTGGCCGGTATGTCTATTTCGCGTTTGCTTATTGCCGGTATTCTGCCCGCGCTTATTATGGCAACGCTGTTTTTTGGGTACATTGTGCTGCGCGCCAAGCTGCGCCCGCAAGATGCGCCTGCCGACGACCCAGTACAACGCAGCGCAAAAGAGCGCTGGATGCCGTTTTTAATTTATGTAGTTCCTTTGTCGGGCATTCTGATTGTGGTAGTGGGTTCTTTGCTGGGTGGTATTGCCACACCAACCGAGTCCGCAGCATTGGGTGTTATAGCCTCGTTCGTAGCTGCCGCAGGGTACCGCTGCCTAACCTGGTCGGTTATTTGGGACACCCTTCGGGAAACGGCCCGTACCAGTACCATGATCTTATTCATTATCATGGCTTCAACCACCTTCAGCCAAATCCTGTCGTTCTCTGGGGCAACATCGGGCATGGTTAGCCTTATCACAGGGGCCGGCGCCGACCCTTTCATGGTTTTGTTGGCCATGATTCTGGTGTTAATTATTCTGGGCTGCTTCATCGACCAGGTTAGTATGGTCATGATTACCGTGCCGCTTTTCATCCCGGTAGCCAATGCTGTCGGTATCGATTTGATCTGGCTTGGTGTTATTTATTTGCTTACCATGGAAATGGCTTTTCTTACGCCGCCATTCGGTTTGCTGCTTTTTGTAATGAAAGGTATTGCACCCGAAAGCGTGGGAATCAAAACGGTGTATCGCGCGGCAATGCCGTTTCTGGCGATGATGTTTACGGTGCTGATTCTGGTGCTTGTTTTCCCAGGTATTGGTTTGTGGCTACCCAGCCTAATGCAGTAAATAGTAAAGGGCCTCGTTGAAGTTTCGGGGCCCGTTTGCTAAAGATTGCTCATGGTTTTTCGAATCGTTTCAATTAACCAGGCCTGCGGCGCGTTTTGCCCCTGTTGGCGGTCCCAGTGAACCCGCACTTCAAGGGGGGGCACATTAAATGGAAGGGGCAATAATCTAAGGCCCCCATATCCCTCAAACATTCTGCCAATTGTCCCGGGCACAATTACCAATAAATCAGTAGACGTAATCAAGTGCGGCAGCACCGTAAATTGTTGAACCTGCAACGCAATTTTGCGAACGATACCGGCATGGCGTAATGTCGATTCCAGGTGCTTATGACCTGTCAGCTCAGAGGATACGTGCGCGTGCCGTGCCGCCAGAAAAGTTTCCAAACTTAATTCATGTTTAATCGTTGGGTGGCTGGACGACACAAGACAACCGTATTCCTCTTTTAGCAGAAGCGCACTTTCTGTTAGCTTTCCAAGTAACGGTAAATTTCCCACTGCGGCATCTATTTTTCCTAGCGCCAGTGCTTCAGGTAAGGTTTCAGGTGGCGCTTGCATGGTTTCTATTTCAATTCCCGCCGCGTTCTTCTGAATGTATTGCAGCAAAGGGGGAAGAAAAGCCAGAGCGCCAATATCAGACATTGCCAGCTTGAATCGCCGGGTTGATTGCGACGGGTTAAACGCATGTTGCTGGTCAACCAGTTCATTGATTTGGTGCAGAATGGCGCGGAATTTCTCGTAGCAGTCTTGCGCACGCCGGGTAGGCACCATGGTGCGCCCTTCCCGAATGAAAAGCCGATCATTCAAGGTGTCGCGCAAACGCGCCAAAGCATAGCTAATTGTTGGCTGTGTAAGAGTGAGTCGTTCGGCCGCAGCAGTCACACTGCCGGTCTCGTAGATTGCTACAAACGCTTTTAACAGGGGGACGTCGAGGGTGTGAGGGTAGTCCATGGTCAGGTATAGATCGGTTCTATACGTAAAAAATAAACTATCTATTGGATTTATTAAGTTCAGCATATTACGCTAAGGATATATGTTGGTCTAGCCCGCGTTTGCGGTGGGGCCTTTCCTTATTTCTGTTTTTTGCGTTCGTTCTGGGGTGAATTTATGACTCAACATCGTTTGGTTAATCTTGTTGGTAAACCTTGGTCGCAAAAGAACAAGTCAAGTTTGTTACCCGACCAACCGGCGCGGGGCAACGACGAAAAAGACATAAAAGAGCATGTTCCCTCGCTTGACGATCGTTACGAGCAAGAAAATGGCGCAGTTTTTTTAAGCGGTATTCAGGCGCTAATTCGGCTTCCTATCGAGCAGATGCGCCGCGACCAGCGCGCGGGGTTAACTAATCGTGCATTCATAACCGGGTTCCCAGGTTCGCCCCTGGGCGGCTACGACATTGCATTGAATCAGGCACGCAAGATGCTAGATAAATACGGTATCAAGCATTTGCCTGGGCAGAACGAAGAGCTGGCT
>NZLH01000263.1 GCA_002694155.1 Pusillimonas sp.
CAACATGCTGCCGATGCCGCCTCAAATGGCGGCATCGCTTGGGCCAGCAGGCCTACAATTATCCCGGTTAACACATCGCCGGTACCCCCAGTCGCCAAATCAGGCGGCGCATTCGTGTTAACAACGGCACGACCGTCTGGGTGTGCTACAACCGTGTCAGGCCCCTTTAACAGCACAACCGCCCCCGACAAGCGGGCAGCTGTGCGGGCGCGCTCAAGCTTGCTGCCACTTAAATTGAAAATACGGGCAAACTCACCCTCGTGAGGCGTAAGTACGCAGTTTTCCGATAACGCAGAAAATAGCTGCCTGGACTGGTTGCTGAAGCTACTGATTGCGTCTGCATCCAGAACACAGGCGCGTTGCTTCGACAACAACTGCAAAGTTTGCCTGCGCGTTGCCTCGCTTACCCCCAGGCCCGGGCCTATTGCAACTGCGTTCTTGCGCGTATCCGCAAGAACCGAATCTAAAGTGTCTGTGCCGGAGAAAGCCTCAACCATGACGCTTTCAAGTGCCGTTGCATAAACTGACCATACCGGCCTGGGCGCCGCCACGGTTACCAAACCCGCCCCAACCCGCGCGGCGGCGCGTGCTGTTAATCGTGCCGCTCCGGTCATTCGCTCACCACCCACCACCAACGCATGGCCTCGACTATATTTATGGCCAAGTTCTTGTGGCCATGGGTAAAGCCCGCCCCAAACTGCGGGATGATTCTCGGCTGTTTGGACATTCAGATCAGACAACACGGCCTCTGAAACACCAATTTGCGCCACCACCGTTGGCCCGCAGAGGGCGCGCCCAGGAAACACGACATGACCTGGTTTCTTACGAAAAAAAGTAACGGTTAATTGTGCCTTGGGTGCAATGCCCAGAGCAGAACCGTCGTCGCCACTGACGCCACTTGGCAAATCAACCGCGCATACCGGTATTTTCGATTCATTCAAAGCGTGTATGAACACTTCGGCTTCACCGCTTAACGGCCGGGCAAGGCCCGCGCCAAATAACGCATCTACCACTAAGCCTTTACGAACAATTTCTAGCAAATTGGCAGACAGCGAAACAACCGGTTGTGCCCATAAGGCGGCATGGTATGCCGCGTCGGTTTGGCCTTTTGGCTTCGCCCCATTTAACGCAGCCACCGTTACCGGCCACCCCCAGTTTGCCAAATAGCGCGCAACCACGTAGCCGTCGCCCCCATTATTGCCCGGCCCGCACGCCACCAATACCGGCCGACGCGACCAGCAACGCACAATTTCCCGGGCCACCGCACGACCCGCGTTATCCATTAATGCCGCGCCCGACACACCACTGGCCATTGCAGCCTGGTCGGCCCGCGCCATTTCACTTGGAGTTAGAAGCGCCGTTGAAAACATATTTGTCATGGTAGAGTTAAGCTCGCTGAACAAGACTTTATGATGCCATGAGTTCCATAATCTCGATACGTAACGTTTCGAAGACCTATGCGTCGGGCCATCGGGCCTTAAACAACATCAACCTGGAAATTGAACGCGGGGAAATTTTCGCGTTACTGGGCCCAAACGGCGCGGGCAAAACAACCCTAATAAGCATGATTTGCGGCATTGTAAATTTGGAAGAAGGTGATATTGAAGTCGGCGGGCACGACATTAGAACGGCGTTCAGGGCAGCTCGTAGCCAAATTGGCCTGGTGCCACAAGAGCTAACCGCTGAAGCATTTGAAAGGGTTTGGAATACGGTTAGCTATAGCCGGGGGTTGTTCGGCAAAAAAGCCAACCCTGCACATATCGAAAAGTATTAAAAGATTTATCGTTGTGGGAAAAGCGAAACAGCCGGTTGCTTACGTTATCGGGCGGCATGAAGCGGCGTGTACTTATCGCCAAAGCCCTGTCGCACGAACCCCCTATTCTGTTTCTAGACGAACCCACGGCGGGCGTTGACGTAACCCTACGCAAGGGCATGTGGGACATTGTGCGCAAACTTCGTGAAACGGGGGTCACCATTATTCTGACCACCCACTACATTGAAGAGGCCGAAGAAATGGCCGATCGCATTGGTGTTATTCGTCAGGGCGAGCTTATTCTGGTGGAAGACAAAGCGCAGTTAATGCACTCTTTGGGCAAGAAAGAGCTGACACTAGAGTTGAAGAAACCGTTGCAAACTTTGCCCGCATCACTAATTGATACGGGTTTGAAGCTTTCGCCCAACGGCAAACGGCTTTTGTATGTTTACCGTACTCAGGAAAATGAACAACACATTGCAGATTTAATTCATGAAGTTCACCAAGCCGGCATTGTGTATACCGACCTGCACACCCGACAAAGTTCACTTGAGGACATTTTTGTTGACCTGGTAAAGGAGCCACAATGAACTGGCTGGCTATACGCGCCATTTACCTTTTTGAAATGAACCGCATTCGGCGCAATTTGTCGCAAAGTGTGTTGGCGCCTATTATTTCAACCGTCTTGTATTTCGTGGTGTTTGGTGCTGCCATTGGCAACCGCATTACGGAAATGGATGGCATTAGCTATGGCGCGTTTATCGTGCCCGGCCTGGTAATGTTAACCGTACTTACCCAAAGCATTTCCAATGCTTCATTTGCCATCTATTTCCCGCGCTTTACCGGCACCATATACGAATTGTTGTCTGCGCCGGTATCGTACGTTGAAATTTTGTTGGGTTATGTGGGCGCGGCGGCCACCAAGTCTTTAGTGCTGGCTACCATTATCATGATGACAGCCACGTTCTTTGTACCCATGCATATCCAGCACCCGGTTTGGATGGTCGTTTTTCTGGTACTAACCGCCATTACCTTTAGTTTGTTCGGCTTCATCATTGGCATTTGGGCCGACAGCTTCGAAAACTTGCAAATAGTGCCATTGTTAATTGTGACGCCGCTGGCGTTTTTAGGCGGCAGCTTTTATTCCATTCATATGCTGCCGCCGTTCTGGCAAATGGTTTCGCTGTTTAACCCTGTCGTTTATTTAGTCAGCGGCTTTCGCTGGAGCTTCTACGGTTCGTCAGACGTATCCCCCGGCATAAGTCTGGGCATGACCTTCATAATGCTGTTTATTTGCCTGGGTATTGTGGCGTGGATTTTTAAAACCGGTTATCGGCTACGAAACTAAATGTAGCGTTCAATCGCGAAAATTATTGAACTGCAGCGGCAAGTCAACTTCAGCCTTACGCAGTAAGGCCATAACCGCCTGAAGATCGTCGCGCTTTTTACCAGTAATGCGAAGCTTGTCGCCGTTAATTTGGCTTTCGACTTTAATTTTGCTGCCCTTCACAGCCGCAATAAGCTTCTTGGCAATGGTCTGCTCAATGCCTTGGCGCACGGTTACTTTTTGCCGGGCGCCGGCCACATTCTCAGCCACGTCGCCCAATTCCAAGCAGCGCACATCAATACCTCGCGCCGACATACGACCGCGCAGAATATCCAGCATTTGCTTTAGCTGAAATGGACTGGGGGCAGCCATGGTTACCACGTACCCTTCTAATTCGAACGTGGCATTTGAACCCTTGAAATCGAAGCGATTCACCAATTCCCGGTTTGCCTGATCTACTGCATTCGACAACTCATGCTTATCTACTTCAGAAACAACGTCAAAAGATGGCATCGTGAGTTTTTCTCCTGGTTATACCGTTGATGGCGATAATTAAAACGCGAACATGCCTAATGCGGCAAGCACAAACGGCACCACTATGGCGGTGGCAATGCCGTTAAGACTTAAGCCCAGCGCTGAAAACGCGCCCGTCGTTTCATCTACCTGAAATGCCCTGCCTGTGCCAATAGCGTGCGCACTTAACCCCATAGCAAAACCGTGGGCGGCCGGATCGATAATTTTCATAAATCGCAACAAACCACCAGTAAGAATGGCACCTGAAATACCGGTAATAGCACAAGCCACCGTGGTCAAAGATGCAATACCACCAGTTAAATCGGCCACCTCCATGGCAATGGGCATGGTGGCAGACTTGGGTGCAAGCGACAACAAAGTGTCGGTTGTGGCACCAAATAGCCAAGCAATACCTAAAGCCGAAAGAATCGCTGTCAGGCAACCCACAACCAGCGCAACGCTAATGGGTTTCCACATTTGTTTAAGACGGGGTAGTTGCGTGTATAAAGGCACAGCCAAGGCAACAGTTGCCGGGCCAATCAGAAAATACAGAAACTGGGTGGCCTGTTCGTAGTTTGCATACGGTGTACCCGTTGCCATCAAGATGCCCACTACCACGATTACGGCCGTTAACACAGGCAGTAATAAGGGGTGGTTATTGAAGAGGTTGTAAACGCGAAAGGCAGCTAAATACACTACCAACGTAACCGTAATCCACACAACCGGCGACGCAACAAGTTCAGGCCACGGCGCAAGAAACCAATTCTGCATAATTACCCCTTTTGTGTGCGCTTAAGTACCCAGCAAAACGTCGCCGCGGTAACTGCAACAGTAATTGCTGTGCCTACGGTACCAGCCAGTACAAAGGGTAGCCACTCTTGTTCCAGACGCTCGAAATGCAGCGTAATACCCGCTACGGCTGGAATAAAAAGAAACATAAGGTGTGGCAAAACGTGGTCAGCCGTTTGACGCAGCCCAACAGGTAAGCGCCCTAGAACAAGCAAGGCTACAAACAACAACAGAAGGCCCACCAAAGCACCCGGTACAGGCAAACTCAAAACTCGAACAACCCACTCTCCGGCCAGCTGCATTACCAACAGCACAGCCACAGCATAAAGCACTGGCATAACTCACCTGTTTTTACTTAAGTCTGCTGTCAGGATCCCGGCAGTACAATTTCTAACTTTGCACACCTAACCGCCAGGCAGACCAGCAGTGCCATCTAACGACACCTCATTTAGCTTAAAAAAGATTTCGGTTGCCGCCTTTGGCCCTTCATTATTATTTGGTATTGGCGAAGGCGCCATCTACCCCGTTATTGCGCTTAGCGCCCGTGAACTGGGCGCTTCGGTTGCGCTTTCGGGCATTATTGTTGCACTGATTGGTATTGGTTCGCTACTTAATAATATTCCGGCTGCTTTGCTGACTGCGCGCTTTGGCGAGCGACGCGCCATGATTGGTGCCGCTATTGTGGCAATTATTGCCCTGATTATCTGCCTTTTCGCGCCTAACCCTTTTACTTTGGGTGTGGGTATCCTGATGGTTGGTATGACACGCGCAGTGTTCCTTTTAGCGCGCCAAACTTATTTAACCGAGGCTGTACCCATCGATATCCGGGCGCGCGCACTTTCTACATTGGGAGGCGTAACGCGTATAGGCATGTTTATTGGCCCCTTCGCTGGTGCCGGCTTAATGCACTTTATGGATTTGTCAGGGGCTTATATTGTTGCCATCGTCACGTTTATATTTATGGCCTTCCTGGCGTTTTCTATTCCCGACTTACCACAGCATCCACATCAGAATACTGCGGGCACGACGGGCCCGCCTTCGGCCCTGGGCTTGCGACAAATCGCCCGTAGCCATATCAAAGTTTATTTGACTTTGGGTGTGGGCTGCCTATTAGTGGCTGCCGTACGTTCAAGCCGCCAAGTAATCATCCCCTTGTGGGCAGCACATATTGGGATGGACGCCGCAACCACGTCGGTGGTGTACGGGCTAATGGGCGCAATTGATATGCTACTGTTTTACCCCGCAGGCAAGGTTATGGACCATAAAGGGCGCGCCGCAGTGGCCATTCCATCTATGGTTATTATGGCGGCCTGCCTGGCAACAATGCCTTTAACGACAAGTTTATGGGCATTTGTAGTTGTGACTATGGCACTGGGTTTTGGCAATGGTATTTCGTCGGGGCTGGTCATGACGGTGGGTGCCGACGCATCACCCAAACAAGGGCGCACACAGTTTTTAGGAATCTGGCGCTTTATGGCCGACATTGGTAACAGCGGCGGACCCTTGCTACTGTCGGCCATTACTGCCGTGGCTTCGCTGGCCGGTGGCATGGTCGCTATTGGGGCGTTGGCGCTTATTTCGGCCGGCATTTTCTGGCGCTGGTTACCCGCCCAATTGTCAAAACCCGCCTCCCGGTCTTAAGATGCTCGTAAGCGCCTTGTTTTGTTCCGAAATGATCCATAAGCATCGCACCAAACCGTAAGGGGAAGCAAAATGGCACTGCACCACGCACAACCCGGGGAAGTTGTTAATTTGGCTCCGTTAGGCGAACAATTGCCACAGGCACGCTCGGTAGCCATTACCAAAAAACCGGGGTTTGAAGCGCTACGGCTTATTATGCCTCGCGGCACCACCATTCCACGGCACGCGGTACCGGGGAACGTTATGGTGCATTGCCTGGAAGGCAGCATTGAACTTTCCTTGGCATCTTCCAGCGTTATCTTGAATGCCAACGAGTGGGTTTACCTAGAGCACAGTGAACCACATGCCTTGAAAGCATCACAAGACAGCGCCCTATTGCTTACAATTTTATTCAACCCGGGCCCAAAACTTAAGCCCAGCCAACCTGCGCACGAGTCGCTAGAACGCTGGGAGGACGAAGGAGGGTCGGCAAGTGCCTACCAACTAGGGCAAGCATAAGCCGCATCAGAAAGGCCAATTCTTTCGTATTCTGTTACCGTGGTCAATTAAATAGCAAACAAGGGCCGCGACCAGCGAGCAGAACGACATAATGAATTACAAAATACGGCCCTTTCTGGCTTCAACCGTTTTTTCCTTATTAGCGGCTTTGCCCGTGACGCTGGCGCAACGTGTGGGTGTCGCTTGCGGGTGGGTTCTATATATTCTTCCCGGCCGTTACAAGCGCCGGGCGTCAAGTAATCTTGCGCATGCTTTCCCGCACCTCCCACGCGCAGCACTAAAGCAGTCAATGTACGCGGTTGGCCAACTTTTTCTAGAAATGCCCTACTGGTGGGTGCGACGAAACGACCTGGCACTGAACAAACAGGTTCAATGTGACGACTGGCAACAATTTGAAACGGCTCTGGCCCGTGGTAAAGGGGTTATTTTGCTGTCACCCCATTGCGGATGTTTCGAGCTGCTGGGGCCCGTTTACGCCAGCCACTTTCCATCTACCGTGCTATTTCGCCCGCCA
The DNA here is from genome assembly GCA_002694155.1 of Pusillimonas sp. GTDB lineage: Bacteria > Pseudomonadota > Gammaproteobacteria > Burkholderiales > Burkholderiaceae_B > Neopusillimonas. Next base: position 7,036 of record NZLH01000263.1, read on the forward strand.
CGCAAGGCCTGGTTGCAAGACTGGATCATCAACATGCGAACACGCAAACAATTAACTATGGCGCCAGCGAACAAATCGGGGGTTCGAACGGTCGTAAAAACCTTGCTTCGGGGCCACACAGTAGGCATTTTGCCAGACCAGGTTCCCGTTTCAGGCGAAGGTGTCTGGGCACCATTCTTTGGTAAACCTGCCTACACTATGACACTTGTACAGCGCTTGCAGCAGCTATCAGGCGCCACCATTTTCATTCTGGGAGCAGAGCGAAAACCAATTGGGCAAGGTTATCGGATACACGTTAAGGAAATGTGCTCTGCGTTACC
>NZLH01000264.1 GCA_002694155.1 Pusillimonas sp.
AGTGCTGAAACGTCGTAACCTCATGGGTAATACGGTAATCCATGCCGTCTTCCATGTCTGGCCCAAATCCCATTTCCCAGTCGTTGCGGCTCCAATTCAAAACAACTGAATCATTGCCAAAACCGAACCCTTGCTTATTGGGCGGCGGCGTAGAAAAAAATATGGTTGTGAACGAGTCGTAAAAATCGTCTAGCTGAATGGTGCCCGACGCTGGCACACCAGAGTTGTTTGGTGAGCCTGACGTATTAGAGGGGACGTAGGTGCCACCGCGGTAATAGTTGCCTAGCGGCGCCGCACTTAATCGTGGTCCAAAAAACTTGCGCACGTCATCCAGGCTAATTGTGCCGCTGGAAATAGGAAACGGTATGCGTTGACCTGTGGCGCTAGGGTTTGCTCCTGTTGTGATGTTTTTCGTCACCGTCAAAGTGCCAACCGTAATTTGCGCGTTAGTGGTCGTGCTAAATGACGATGAGGAGCTTGCCCAAATATGTATTTCATCACCATTGCTGACGGTTTTGTTAGAGGTGTTTTTTGTGCCGTCTGCGCCCACCCGACTTTCGGTGTTTGCGGAGCCTGCAACACTACACGTCACGCTTTGGTTGATGCCTGATACAGTGAAGGATCCTAGATAATATTCTTGGCTTGTGTTTGCACCCGTGATGGTTGACAGGTCAGAACTAAAATTATCGGGCGTCGTATCGGCTGGCGGCGTCGGATCATTGATGCGAACGAAAATTGACCCGTTCGTATAAGTGCTGGCGCTTACTGTTATAACGTCCGTAACACTGTGCGTTGCATTGGATTTCGACGTTTTAACTGCTGTCGAACCACGCGCCACCGAGATGCTAGATGAGTTAGTCCATATCGTGTTAGCAAAGTCACTGACAGTGATGGACGTGGCATCCGAACTGCTGAGGTGACTTACTGTGAGAGTATCACCCTGGTCTAGCTGCAGGGGATTGGAACTGGAACCGCCACCACTAATAAAAAAAGCGTTATTCGACCCAAGGCCTATGTCTGTGCCTTCAACCGTGACGGTATAGTTAGCCATTTACGTCCAGATTGCACCACAAACTGTCTGAACCAGCGCATCTTCTCCCGAAATGTCTGTCGCAGTACCAGCCTCTTCGTCAGAGTATCTGTAGAGGTGTACAACTCTTTGTGTGCTTACAGGAAGTTTAGCGTCACCACTGTCGTCGAAAGTTTCCACATAAACAACCATTAAAGTGGTGTTTCCTGCGTTTGTCGTATTTTCGGCGCTATTGTCTTGTGCGGGATACACCTCCATCCGCTGTACGCTAGTGGTTTTCGTTATTGCCATTGGTCATCTCCTTTATGATGTCCTTAAGTGAGTCAATTTGTTGCTGTTGCTCCTTGATGGCCTCAACTAGAAGACCGACAACTGGACCATATCTTACAGCATAATGTTTTTCACCGCTTTGTATGTCAGCTTCTTGATAAACCACCTCTGGAAGCACTTTCAATAACTGTTGCGCAATTAAACCTGTAGATTTGACACCAGTCTTTTTGTACTCAAAGGTCACGCCATCCAATTGTTGCACTTTCGAAACTGGGTCAGCGATGCGCTGAATGCGTTCTTTTAGCCGAATATCCGAAACTGACCCGAATGCGGTGACATTCCCTTCAACTATGAGATTGCCTGTACTATCAAACCTTGCGTGTGCATCACCAGCGGTAACCACATCAATAGTGTTTGCCGCAGGGCGGTAAAACCCTGTATCTATATCGTTTGCAAAGCCGATACCAACTGAACTTGTCGAACCAGCAAACGCACGTAGTCGACCGCTCCCGTCTAAGCCAGTAGAAGTGTTATCCACAAAAAAACCGCTGTCTGCGCGGATGTAGCGCGGCGTATAGATGTTTTTATTAACAGTCTGATTGATGCGTAGCCACGTCGTGTCTTGTGAGCCTATCTGACCAGTCTGCGTGGACCCGCAGAAGATATTGATATGATCTGGCTGATTGTCATCAGCCTTACGGATGAATAAACGAGCATTGCTTGTGGCCGAGCCAAGTTGAATGTCGCCATTGACATCCAACATAGCTGTAGCAGAGTTGGGTGGTGTTGTGTCCTCCTGACCAAAACCAATGCGGGTAGCGTTCGCAACTGTCAACTGCCCCTCAGTGGTCAGCGCCATAGCGCCTTTCGCTGTAGAGTGACCAGTGTCCAACCACACAAAGCCGCGAGTGGCAGTATTACTCATTTGGAACGTCATGGCGTATTCAGAACCAGTACCGCCGATTCCGCCAAATGAGACGCCATTTGTCATGCCGATGCCGTAGGTGTCGTTCGACCAGACGGCAAACTTTACGCGAGCGTTAATAGAGTTTGTAAATACTTGGTTGCCGCTGACAGTTATATCGCCGCTAGTCGTTAAAGAGCTTGCTGAGATGTTTCGGGCTGAGTCGATAACTTCTACGTTACCCGTTCCCATCTTAATGGTATTTACAAATAAGTTATTCCAAATTTTATTTGTGAGACCTAAGTCTGCACCACCATTGCTAGTGGGTCTCCACGCTCCATTAGTGTTATTTGCAGCGTCCCATCGCACCTCTCTTGCAGTGCCACCAGAATTTTTAACTTGGATGCCAATCTGACCCGAGTTGTCCTGTTGATTGCGCAGCAAGGCGGTGGAGGCGGTAAAATCTATGTGGCTACTTGTAGTAACAATGCCGCTTTCGGAAACCTGGAAGAGTATGTTACTGCCCGATATGTTCGTTACGTTGCTTCCAATTTGAAACGATTCGCCCGTGCCGTTGTTATCGCTGTCAATATTTATGCGAAGGGAGGCAGGGACGTTAATAATTCCATTGTGCGTCCCGTTATCATCAAGCTCCAAAACGCCGTCAGTGCTAACAAGTTTTTGACCTGTGACCGTGCCACTAAAAGTGCCAGTGCCGATGTTCGTTAGATTACGAGCAGATGTGATGACTGTCGTCGCGCCAACTTCAATAGTTTGTCCGTTCACGCGACCATCAAGACGAATACCACCCACTACTGTGCCACTGCGGTCTACGCGATAGGCATAATCTGCGCTGTCCTTATTGGTGGTGCTTACATTGAAATTAGGACCGTCTGCGTTCGCGTTGTTTGTGCTTCGGACAACGCCGTCCGTTGTTATATCGTGGGAGGTAATGTTGCCTGACGTCGTTATTGATCCATTGCTTGACGAAATCGTCAGCAAGTCGTTAGTACCATTGTTTGCTATAAAGGCGAAGTTTTGATCAATACGAAAACGGTAGGTTGAAGCTCCACTTGTGCCTTCTCCCCAGCGTTGCAAATTGGTGCTGTTGTCTTTCTTTTTGATGTAAACCTGAGTGCCACTCAACCCAGAATTCTGACCGATGATTAGTTCACCCGCATAAGCCGTGCCAGATAGTTGCAGGTCTTTGTATCGGTAGGCTGAGTTACCAATGCTTATTGCATCGTCTAATAAACTGCCTGCGCGTAATGGGCCATAAAGGTTTGTGCTGAGGTAAAGGCCAGCGTGATTTGCGGTTGTGCTGGTGATGTAAAGGTTGTCTCCGCTGTCTACACCGATTGTACCGACTATAGAGTTGTCCTTGCGGAACTCTGCAATCGACCCGTTAGAAGTTTCTCTGTTGAGAATTAAACAACGCTCACTCTCAACCGTAGCGTAGATAGCTCCGTTAGAATTGAGAGCTATGCCCGCAGTGAGTAATGACGTTACGGACTTACCGACCATCACATCGCCACTAAATACCGCGTCGCCGTTGTTGTCGACGCTAAACACCTCTCCTACAGCAGGTGTATCTATAGTAACTCGCGGAACACCACCGCTTGACGTCTTGATACGGTGCTGAATGCCATAGGTATTCCAGTTTGTTGTTGCACCTGTCCATCCGCTTGTGCTGGCAATCAAATATGCTTCGTCTATGCCCGCAGCATACGTAGCTACCGCTGCGCGTATCTGACCCGAGGTAATTGTGCCTGACGTGACGAGATTGTTGCTCTCCATATTAAACTGCGTTGGAGTGAATTCGTATTCCAGTACCCCGCCAAGAGTCACGCCAATTTCGTTTGCGCCGCTGTCAAAAAAACCACAGTCGTCATCACCGACTTGGAAGGCTGGACTTGTAGCAGAGCCAGTCCCTGTTCTTA
>NZLH01000265.1 GCA_002694155.1 Pusillimonas sp.
AATGATTTAGTTACACCATTATGGGTAAAATTTACTTGCCCTCCTGATAGATATTTTTGTAAATGTATTCTACGCATTGGCAAATTAGGACTCGTTCCATAAGTTTTTATAGGGTAATGGTTTATCGTAGGACCACCATTAAAATGAGATGCATCAATATGTTTAACATCAAAACCTGTAGTATATCTATTCAGATTATATTTATCAGCAAATTGCCAAGTAGCTCTATGTAAGTCAAATGTACCGGTAGTCAAAGTATCTACAAAGGTTTGATTTTCTTCTATTTCTTTTATATTAGGAACATTATAATACTTATCAAACGGCGAGTTACTACTATTAAAACGATAGTAATTTTGTTTATTAACTGAAGAAATTCTCTGAGTCATACGTGAATCTAAAATATTATTACTATTACCAGCAGAAACTAAAAAATGACCTCCTTCTGCAACTATATTTTCTATCATTATAGCAGTTGAAGAGGGGCCTGCTTGATTAATAGTACGATTATGAGCATATAATTTATCCCCTTTAGCGACGTAAGATTGAATGTTAGTAGTTAAACTAGGTAATCTATCCATTAATGCAACAGAAGATAATTCAATAACATCATCTTGAATAAACCCCCAGCTATTTGATAGAATTGTAGGTCTATTTGAATCTAAACCTAGCTTATTATTTTTTTTAGCTCTTATAAAAGCTAAAGCTAAACTTAAAACTACGGAGGATATTTGAAAACCTTCATACCATGCTGATGTACCTGTAGTATCTATATAACCGGCAAAATCGTCTAAAAATCTTAAAGCATATAAGTTTGCTCTTTTTGCTAAACCTGAGCGTTTACCAGCTATTAAACTAGCGCATGCAGTTCCATGACCTTGCCGGTCTTTATAATAATTAGCTGGTACCTGTGTTAAAGGAGAACCTCCAAATGAATCCCTTAATCTTTCTATAATTCTATTTCCAGTATCTAACGTACCATCAGATCCGTCACCTAATAAAGCCCAATCAAATTGAACTACGTTATCACCTACATCAGGGTGAGTAACATCTATACCTGTATCTAATATTATTATATCTACATTACTACAATCAATTGAACTTAATTTTTGTATATTTGTATATGCATCAATAGATTTATCAACGCTAATATGTTGAGTGTGATATAAATGGTGTGAAATAATATTTCTATCAGTAACTACCCCTGATGAAGTTTTTCTTTTTTCCATTTGATACCCTGCCATTCTAGGTATAAACAGACCAGATGCTACATCAGTTATAGTAAAATCATCTAATGCTGCTGATGCGTCTTCAACTAGTGTTGTTTCTAAATTATAATTATTTTCTAAGTATGTTACTTGTTCTTCTGATAAACAAAATTCTAACATACCATCAATTTGGTTAAATTTATCAGTACATTCACAAGTACCCGATAAACATGTATTTTCCCCTTTAAGGGGGTCAGTTAATAACTCATAAATTTCATTATTAGCAGATGGAACTGTAAATATAGTGTATTTTTCCATAAAAAATATTTAGTTGAACATATCTTCAAAACTATCGTTAATATATATGAAGCTTGACTTATCATCAGATTGACTGATAGTTTGTGATGTATCGTTAATAGTTACATTAAATGAAACGCTTCTTCCATCTAACGTTAAAGTAAACGTTTCAGGTCCTTCAGTAGTAAGATCATTTACAACATTAAATGTAGATAATGCAACATTATTACTAACTATAAAGTTACCATTAAGAGATTGTGAAATATCTTCATTTTGTATACCGGTAATAGTATATGGTACTAATACTCCATCTGAAATTCCTTGTGTTGATAATTGAATAGTAAAGGTATCTCCTTCATTAACTGAAGTTTTATTACCTGATAAAGTATAAGTTGCCACTGATGTATCAATAATATCTACATCAATAGAAGTAAATTTACCGTCTAATCCTAGATTAAACGTTTCAGTAGTTTCAGAGGTGAAATCATTTACTACATTAAATGTAGATATTGCAAAATTATTAGTTACTACAAATGCACCTAATCTAGATTCTAATATATCACTATCTTGTATACCTATAATAGAATATGTTAAAAATGTTCCATCTGAAATTCCTTTCGTTGATAATGCAATAGTAAATGATTCACCTTCATTAACTGAAGTCTTATTACTTGATAGTGTAAAAGTTTCAACAGATGTATCATTAAATATAACATCTACGCTTGCTTTTCCATTATCTAAATTCAAAGTAAATGTTTCAGAACCTTCAGTTATAAAGTCTCTAGTAGCATTAAAGCCTACAAGGGCTGTACCATCTCCTAAAATAGTAAATGTACTATGTCCCTGAGCATAATCTGATACTGAAACATCACCACCTATTGTAAATGGTATTGATGTGCCTTCAGCTACCCCATCGGTTGATAATGTAACTTGGAAAGTATTACCTTCGTTAACTGAAGTTGGGGCTGATAAAGTAAACGTTTCAACTGATGTATCATTAATAGTAACGCTAGTAGAAGTAGCTTTACCATCTAAAGTTAAAGTAAACGTTTGAGTACCTTCATTTATATCGTCTTCAACTGCAGTAAATGATTTAGTATCAGTATTATTATTAACAGTAAAGTTACCTGTTAATGCAGTTATATCACTATAATCGCTACTAGTAGTAATTGTCCATCCTTCTGTATCTATAAAAGTACCACTCCAATCAGCATCTAATATAGAAACATTTGAATTAACAGAGAAGATACTAGATAATGCGTCATTATACTTAAAGCGCCATCTTCCATCTGGATCAATAGCAAAGTAATCGTAGCGTCGATTGGTAAGTGCATCAGCAGGTAGGTTTCGCCAGTTATCATGTTTAGCATAATATGTATATGTTGCATTATGAGTACTATCAGAAGCGCCAGTAACAGTAATACTACCTCCCCGATCAGTTATATCAGCTGAAGTAACTCCTGTAATAGTATATGGTACTAACGTACCATCAGTAACACCAACAGAACTTAATAAAATTGTAAATGAATCTCCTTCATTTACCGATGTCTTATTACTAGATAAAGAGAAGGTTTCAACTGACGTATCATTAATTGTAACGCTAGTTGAAATACTTCTACCATCTAAAGTTAAAGTAAACGTATCAGAGCCTTCTGTAATATTATCAGCGGATACATTAAATGTAGCAGTTGCTAAACCTCCACTTATAGTAAAGTTACCTGTTAATGATTCAGATATATCACCAGCATCTATACCGGTAACAGTATAAGGAGTTAATGTATTATCTTCTATACCAGTAGTTGATAACTGTATTGTAAATTGATCACCTTCATTAACTGAAGTCTTATTACTCGATAAAGAAAATGCCTGCGTAATTGTTTCTACATCTTCTAAAAATTGACTAATCTTTACATCATAACCTACATTATTATTAGCTATAGTACCTGATTTACCTGATAGAGTAATTGTGTGGCTATTGTCATCATTAATATGGGGAGAAAGATTAACTATTTCATCATAACTAATTGTATTTGCTAATGGATAGTTAAATGGGTCAGTATTTACACTTTGAAAAAATTCTTTTTGAACTCCGTCAACATTTATAGTTAAAGTATCAAAACCTGATCCATATGTATCTGCTCTACCTACTACACGTATGAATAAAGTTTTAATACAAGGAATAGTATTAAAAGTAATACCTCCTTCTAAAGCAGGACTGTTAGCATACCCTGTACCAGTTCCTATTGCTTGGTATATATTAAATATATTTTCTCCAGTAAGGGTGGGTCCTCCAGCAGTAGGTCCAACTTTAGGAGTTATACTAGCCATACCAAAAAATGTAGGTTCTAAGATAAAAATACAAGGCGGTATAATTTTTACTCCAATATCATAATCTCCTCCAGTATTGTGTAGTAACTGATATTTTTTCTCCCCTGGGTTGGTATCGGTAATAAACCAATTAGTCGAAAGGGGAGTTAAATATACTGTCATAGTATCACCTGCAAATACATCTACACCTGCACTTAATGCTTCCGGAGTTGTTCCAGCTATTCCATCTATCGAAGTTATACTTGTGCTAAATGATCCTGTAGTTCTATCTCCCCACGGGGGTAATGATATAGTTCCATTGCTATATCTATAGCTTCCCCCAGCAGAAAGATATATTATAAATTCTCCATCTTCTCTAAATGTATTAATTCTTGGTCTATCATTTTCATTTCCTTCTGGATCAAAAGAAGTTATAGTTACATTCGTTAAGTCAAAATCGATATTGTAGTTATACGACATTATCGAAGGAGGAGGGGGAGGAGCTGCAGATAGCTCAATAATTATATTTTCATCGCCAAATATTTTTTGAGTTTTTAAATTATAAAATCCTTCTACTCTACCATCTTTACCATAAAATTTTTCGTGCAATAATTCTTTTTCACTCTTTAAATTAGATTGTTTATTTGCACTTGCATTTATATAATTATTTCTACGTGCATTATATGTTACTGAGTTATTGACACCCTGTTTAGATAGGTTATTGGGTAAAGAGGATGCGTTAGCTCTTCTTTTTTCATCGAAACTTGCTATATCTTGTAATTTATCCGTGAAAATTTTTCTACGAGCCATTAAAATATTTATAATTTATTAATGGGTATTAAACATATAACATTATTTTCTTTATTAGTTGTATAATAATAATTATTACCTTGCGATTTTAAGACAGGGGTAGTTTTATAAGTTGAAGAGTAATTTTTAATAAAAAAATTATTTATCTTTTTCTTTACAACCGCATCCATTTACCTCTATCTTTTCAATATTACTTATAAGCGTATTAATTTCAGAAGAAGCCTCAGTAAATTTTTTATCATTTATTTGAGTCTTTATTTTTTCTAATTTTAATACTATATGTGTAACTATGTGATCTTCAATTTTCATAACAAAAAAAGGGGCCCCGAAGGACCCCAGATAAAATAAATTAACTTTCAACTGATAAATGATCCATTAAAATATATGATATTTCTACTTCAAAGTCCTTTTGAGAAGTTACCTTCTCCGGACTAATAAATACCGGTACTTGAAGACTTATATCCCCAACCGTATCATACGCTTTAATAGTTTCACCTTCTTCTTGTACAAAGGTGTACCCTTGAGTAGTTGCTTTGAATTGCATATTAATATATTTATTTTAATTAAAC
>NZLH01000266.1 GCA_002694155.1 Pusillimonas sp.
CGGTGATGGTTTTGAGTTTGGCGATAATGCCCTGAGCCACGGCATCGTATTTGGATTCGGGCACAAAAATTCGCCGGATTGCAGTGCATTTTTGGCCGGATTTAATGGTTAACTCACGAACCGCCTCGCGTACTAGCAGCGCAACGGCGTCATCGTCGGAGTCGGGGCCCAGAATAGCGCTGTTCACACTGTCGGTTTCAGCATTGAAACGCACGCCGTCATGCTTGATGCGCGGGTGGTCGCGCAGCGACGCGGCAGTATCGGCAGACCCGGTAAACGAGACCACATCGAGCCCGTTAAGCGCGTCAAGCAAGCCTTCTGGGCGGCCGCAGACAATATTTAATGCGCCAGACGGTAGAATGTTTGCTTCTACGACGTCTTTGACCATTTCATGGGTTAACCAGGCAGTAGACGTGGCAGGTTTGATAACGACAGGCACGCCCGACAACAGTGCTGCTGCGGCTTTTTCCCAAAGGCCCCAGGCCGGAAAGTTGAAGGCATTGATGAATAATGCCAGGCCCTGAATGGGTACAAAGATGTGCTGGCTGGCAAAAACATTATCTTTTGCCAAGGGGGCTGCTTCGCCATCAAGCCGCAAAGCTTTCTCTACCATTTTGGCACCGGCTTTGGCGTAGAAGGAAAGTGTGTAAATGGCGCCGTCGACGTCTACCGCGCTATCGTTTTGCACGGTGCCGGAATTGCGCAATGAAATGTCGAAATATTTGTCGCGGTTCGCCTGTAGAACTTTAGCAATTTCGCCTAATAATGCAGCGCGTTCGGCATAGCTTAATTTGCGCAATGCCGGCCCGGCTTGTTGACGGGCATAGTCGTAGGCGGCAGCCATATTAAGGCCATCGGCACTAACCGTTGCCAGCGTCTCGCCCGTAATGGGATCAAGCACCGGACTACCGGGGCCGTTTCCGTCTTGCCAGCGTCCTTCAATATAGTTTGCAAGTTTTGTCATAGCGTATTTTTCCGTAAGTTCAGGTGTTCTGTTGTTGTTCGGCGTCGCCAAACTGCGGCGCTGCTTTAAAACACCTTGATAACAGGCGCCCCGGCCTGGGACGCCTATTGACGGGTGAATTCGATTTTGCCCTCAGGCAATAGATACAGAACCAATGCTTGACCTTCACTAACCGTAGGGCGGTGAGCGGTATCGGGGCCGTACACCAGCCAACCTGCCGCATGGTTGTCGAACTTGGCAGTTGCGTCGATAGGCATAATGAGGTCGATTTCGCCGTTCGGGTGACGGTGATGCGGCCCGGCAAGGTCTTTCATGTCGACCACGTCGACCGAGTAGCCGTTCAGGGTGTCGGTAGGTTTTATGACACGGCCATAACGGATGCCGCCCCCTTCGTACTGGCACATCCAGCCTTCGGCAACCCCGGTACGACAGGCTTGAGCAATGTCGTTGTAAACATCGCCACCAGCTGGGAAGGTTTGGTTCAGATCGTCTTGCAGCGCCTTGTTTAAAGGGCGCGAGCCGATATGATTAGTAACTTTTTGGATGAGTTGCTGAAATGTCTCGAGGTTCATTTTTATGTATCCTTTCTTAGCGGGTCGGGTGCCAGCATAAAGCAATAAAATGCAACTTTTACCGGTACGATGTCCTCGCCAAAGTTAAAAATTAGGCCTTTTCTTTCGAATTGTCAAGCATTATAATGCATCTATATCGACTCATTAGGGTTTTTCTGGGTGAACAATAAAGCATTAAATCAGAATGTCCTGGCCGCTGAGGAGACAAGCGCGCAGGATCGCGATCCCTATCTCATCGCTCTCGGAGAGCGCGTACGACGTTTGCGCGCTATCAGGGGTATGACGCGCAAAGAGTTGGCGCGTGCGGCGCGTGTTTCCGAACGCCATCTCGCTAACCTTGAGCGCGGCGTTGGGAATGTTTCAATCCTGGTGCTGCTGCAAATTTCCAAGGCATTTAACTGCGTTTTGGCGGAATTGGTAGGTGACGTCACCACCTCCACGCCAGAATGGTTGCTTATTCGGGAGCTGCTGCAAAACCGTTCGGAGCAGGAGCTTCAGCAGGCGCGCGAGGCTTTAGTCCAGTTATTTGCAGGTCAGTCGGTTTCTATAAAGGGAAGTCGTACCCGGCAAATAGCCATGGTTGGGCTACGTGGTGCCGGCAAATCCACGCTGGGGCGCATGCTTGCTGCCGATATTGGTTATCCCTTTGTAGAGCTTAGTTCCGAAATTGAACGTGTGGCCGGTTGTGGCATTTTGGAAATACACAGCCTGTATGGGCCTACGGCCTATCGGCGGTACGAGAAACGTGCTCTTGAAGAGTCGTTACAACTGTATCCGGAAATGGTGTTGGCCACGCCGGGTGGCATTGTTTCCGAACCCTCAACAATGAATTTGCTGTTGTCCCATTGCTATACCGTGTGGGTAAAAGCGAGTCCGGAAGATCATATGGCGCGGGTCATGGCGCAAGGAGACTTCCGGCCCATGGCGGGTAACAACGAAGCCATGGCAGACCTCAAGCGCATTCTGGCCGGGCGTGAGGCGTTTTATTCGAAGGCCGATTACGTATGCATGACAAGCCAGCGCAGTTTGTCGGAAGTGTTCGATGCGCTGCGCACGCACATCCGAGAAGTTGCAGGCCTGCCGCTTGCTTAAGTGCACTTTAGTGCAAGCATGCATTTTTTTGCATAAAAAAGTTGACGCCGGAAATTTGTTGCATTATTATGCATCCAAAATCATTAGATGCACTATTATTCCGGTTAAATAATTAGGAGACTCATCCATGAGTGAAGCCGCTACCCCCGTCGATTTTCGTACCGATCCCAGCCAATATAAGCACTGGGACCTCAGTTTTGATGGCCAGGTGGCCACGCTTGCGATGGACGTTGACGAAGATGCAGGTTTGCGTCCCGGCTACAAGTTAAAACTGAATTCCTACGATCTGGGTGTCGATATCGAATTGCACGATGCATTGCAGCGCATTCGCTTCGAACACCCGGAAGTTCGCACCGTTGTATTAACCAGTAAGAAAGACCGCATTTTCTGCTCGGGCGCAAACATTTTCATGCTGGGGTTGTCGTCTCACGCCTGGAAGGTGAATTTCTGTAAATTTACGAATGAAACGCGCAACGGCATTGAAGATTCCAGCCGCCATAACGGGTTGAAGTTTATTGCTGCCGTAAATGGCGCGTGTGCCGGTGGCGGGTACGAGGTTGCGCTGGCTTGCGACGAAATTCTGCTGATTGATGACCGTTCGTCTGCCGTTTCGCTACCCGAAGTTCCGTTGCTGGGCGTGCTGCCTGGTACGGGTGGTTTAACCCGCGTGACCGACAAACGCAAAGTTCGTCACGATCGCGCCGATATTTTCTGCACTTTGGTGGAAGGTGTGCGTGGGCAGCGTGCAAAAGACTGGCGACTGGTCGATGACATTATCAAGCCTGCTCAATTCGAAGAGGGCGTTAAGAAACGTGCCGCCGAGCTGGCTGAACAAAGCTATCGTCCGGCAGATGCCAAAGGCATCCAGCTTACGCGGGTTGAGCGTGAAGAGAGCGAAAATGGCGTGAAATACAAGTATGTCGAGATCGCGATTGATCGCGAACAGCGCACGGCAACCTGGGTTGTAAAAGCGCCCGACGCCGATGTGCCAACCGATGTTGCCGGCATTGAGTCTCAGGGTGCGGCCTGGTGGCCACTACAAATGGCACGCGAACTTGACGACGCGATCTTGCACATGCGCACTAACGAACTGGATATTGGCACCTGGGTTTTCAAAACCGAAGGTGATGCATCGCGTGTGTTGGCTGCCGACGAAACGCTACAAAAACTCGACGACAACTGGCTGGTTCGCGAAACCGTTGGCATGCTGCGTCGCACGCTGGCGCGTCTGGATGTTTCTTCCCGCTCGCTGTTTGCGCTTATCGAACCTGGTTCATGCTTTGTGGGTACATTGCTCGAGCTGGCATTGGCTTGCGACCGCACCTACATGCTGGATGACCCGGAAACTGACAAGCCGGCCCAAATTGCCGTTAACGAACTGAATTTCGGTGCGTATCCTATGGTGAATGGGTTAAGCCGCATTGAGCGCCGCTTCTACGAAGAGGCGCCTGCGATTGACGCTGTACGTGCCAAGATCGGTAGCGCAATTGGTGCAGAAGAAGCTGAGTCTCTGGGCCTGGTTACCTACTCGCTCGATGATATCGACTGGGACGACGAAGTTCGCATTGCGCTGGAAGAGCGCCGTGCATTGTCACCCGATTCGCTAACTGGTCTTGAGGCCAACTTGCGTTTTGGTGTGAAAGAAACGATGGAAACCCGTGTGTTCGGCCGGTTGTCGGCTTGGCAGAACTGGATCTTCTATCGGCCGAATGCCTCGGGCGACAAAGGTGCCCTGCGGTTGTATGGCAAAGGTGAGAAAGCCAGTTTCGACTGGGATCGTGTGTAAGTTAGGCGATAACCAATTAAGGAGTCAACGACATGTCCGGTATTAACTATTCCGAAAAAATCCCAAACAACGTCAATTTGTCCAGTGACCGCACATTACAGCGTGCTCTGGAACATTGGCAGCCCAATTACCTGCAATGGTGGCAGGATATGGGTCCGGAAGCGTCCCAAGAACTGGATGTCTACCTGCGCACGGCCGTTAGTGTAGATCCCAGTGGCTGGGCTCACTTCGATTACGTAAAAATGCCCGACTACCGTTGGGGTATTTTTCTGGCCCCTCAAGATGGTGATCGCAAAATTCATTTCGGCGAACATCTTGGCGAAGATGCCTGGCAAGATGCGCCCGGCGAACACCGCGCCAACTTGCGTCGCATTATTGTGACCCAGGGCGACACGGAACCCGCATCGGTAGAACAGCAGCGCCACCTTGGTCTTACAGCGCCTTCGCTTTACGACCTGCGTAACCTGTTCCAGGTGAACGTGGAAGAAGGCCGTCACTTGTGGGCCATGGTTTACTTGCTGCATCGTTATTTCGGTCGTGATGGCCGTGAAGAAGCCGATGCGCTGTTGCAACGTCATTCCGGTAGTGAAGACAGCCCACGTATTTTGGGCGCTTTCAACGAGAAAACGCCCGACTGGCTGGCGTTCTACATGTTCACGTATTTTACCGACCGCGACGGTAAGTTCCAGCTTAGCGCGTTGTCTGAATCGGCGTTCGATCCGCTGGCGCGTACCACCAAGTTTATGCTTACCGAAGAGGCCCACCACATGTTTGTGGGTGAATCGGGTGTTTCACGCGTATTGCAGCGCACGGCTCAGGTAATGAACGAGCTGAAAACCAATGACCCTGAAGCTGTTCGCAAAGCCGGTGTTATCGATTTGCCTACCATTCAGCGCTATCTGAACTTCCATTACAGCGTCACAATTGACTTGTTTGGTGCAGACCAATCCTCTAACGCGGCTATTTTCTACAGTGCCGGCTTAAAAGGTCGTCATGAAGAAGGCAAGCGCACAGACGATCACCTGTTGAAGAATGACACATACCCCATTCTTGAAGTACACAACGGTGAGCTGCGCGAGGTTCACGTACCGATGTTGAATGCGCTGAACGAAGTTCTGCGTGATGACTACATTCGCGACTCAGTTGCGGGTGTAAAGCGCTGGAACAAGGTGCTAGAGAAAGCAGGCATTGATTTCCGTCTGACTGTTCCGCACAAGGCATTTAACCGTCGTATTGGTACTTTGTCAGGTATTCGCGTTTCGCCCGATGGCACCGTATTGACCGAAGAGCAATGGAATGCCAATGTCGACAAATGGTTGCCCACCGAGGAAGATCGTGCTTATGTTGCTTCCTTAATGGGGCGTGTCGTTGAGCCTGGCAAATTTGCCAATTGGATTGCACCTCCTCCCATGGGTATCAATCGCCAGCCAATTGATTTCGAATACGTTCGATTCAACTAAAAAAGCGTAGACTAACAGTGTGCCGGGGCGCCTTTACCGGGTGCTCCGGCACAGTGATCTTGACAGAATATCGTCACATAGCCGCACATTTTCAATAGTGCGTTACGGAGACCAAAATGACAACGGCCACCACAGTCATGAAACAGCATTTAATCGATCCGGAGATCTGTATTCGCTGTAATACTTGCGAGGAAACCTGCCCGATCGATGCCATTACACACGACTCAAACAACTACGTGGTAGATGCGTCGATATGTAATGATTGCATGGCCTGTGTGCCGCCTTGCCCTACTGGGGCAATCGATAACTGGATTCAGGTAGTAAGCGATAACGCTTACTCTATTGAAGAGCAATTTACGTGGGATGAGCTACCCGAACCGCAGGAAGCACCCGAAGGTGCCGAGGTCGTTGAAGCCAAAGCACCTGCAGAACCAACGGCTTCTGCGGCGCAAAAAGAAGAGGGCGATGAAGACCTTGAAAACAAGCCTTTCACTGCTGCGGGTGCCAGCATACCGCCCTGGTCGGCAGCCCACCCCTATACCAATTTGTACACGCACAAGAACCCGGTTACTGCGACAGTAGTGGGCAATTATCGCGTAACAGATAGCGACACCGATAGCGACATTCATCACATCGTACTTGATATGGGTGATACGCCCATGCCGCTTCTGGAAGGGCAATCCATTGCCATTTTCCCGGATGGACAAGACGAAAATGGTCGTTCGTATCATGCGCGCCAGTATTCCATTGCCAGTCCGCGCGATGGCGAGCGCCCCGGTTACAACAATTTGTCAATTACGGTGAAGCGCGTTGTGGAAGACCACGATGGCAATCCGGTAAAAGGGGTGTGCTCTAACTACTTGTGCGACCTTCAAAAGAATGACACCGTTAAATTAATTGGGCCTTACGGCAACAGTTTCCTGATGCCGAATCTACCCGACTCAAATCTGGTCATGATTTGTACTGGTACGGGCGCTGCCCCGATGCGGGCCATGACTGAACATTGCCGTCGTTTGAAGAAAGAAGGCAAGTATCGCGGCAAGCTAATGCTGTTCTTCGGTGCGCGTTCCGAGCGCGAGCTGCCGTACTTCGGGCCGCTCATGAACTTGCCGAAAGATTTTATCGATATCAATCTGGCCCTTTCGCGCCAGGGTGATCGCTCGAAGAAATATGTGCAAGACCTCATTCGTGAACGGGCTGCTGACGTTCTGGCGTTAATTAACGACAGCAAAACCTGCATTTATGTTTGCGGCCTGAAAGGGATGGAAGAAGGCGTGTTGGCCGCGCTGAAAGACATCGTTACTGAAAGCGGCAAGAAGTGGGAAGACGTTCACGCACAACTTAAAGCTCAAGGTCGGTTACACTTCGAAACTTACTAGTCTTCAGTTCAATCGATTAAAGGTTGTATTTCATGAAATTCAGTGAGTTTCAAGACGGCATGGTCATTAAGCACCCACCTGTGGTGCTTGATGAAAAAACCATGATCGACTTTGCCAAACAGTTCGACCCCCAGTGGTTTCATACCGACCCCGAACAGGCAAAAGAAGGGCGCTGGGGCGGCCTGATTGGCAGTGGCTGGCTAACCTGTAGTTTAGCGATGCGCATGGCAACTGACGCTGCCCTGGTAGGCTCTGAAAGTTTCGGGTCTCCCGGCGTTGATAAAATTCGTTGGTTGTTACCCACACGCCCCGGCGATGCATTGCGTTTGGAACTTACGGTTAATAACGTGCGCGTTTCAGAAACGCGTAAAGATTTGGGAATAGTGCGCTGGACGTGGCGTGTATATAACCAGAATGATGATCAAGTACTGGAGTTGGAAGCCACCAGTTTGTTCGATTTGGGGCAATCCTGAAGTTAGGTTAGCCCCCTGCAACGGGGGCGATACTACGATTAATTTTGCTGGTTTACGTTCTTGTTTACCGGCCAGTTACTGAAAGCGATAAAGTACAGTAGTACCAGGTTGGCTAGCGGTACCACAATTAAAATGCCAAGCCAGCCGGGGTATCCGATGCGCTTGCATATGCGCCAAGCTGGAATTATTACAACAATTGCAATTACCAGCATCCAAAGCAAATTTCCCGCCCACATTCCATTGTTCATCATATTAGCGTCTCCCATTATCCTGGCTTTGTCGGTTTATTTCGCTACAGGGTAAGGCCGTAGTTCACTTTAGGCAAGGGTTTGGGAACGAAGTTAGGGCAGGCTTAATGGTATCTTTGGTGAGCTTAAAAGAAAAACGGCAAAGCAATATTTAGATGCTTTGCCGTTTTTGCTCGTTACCGTACCTGTTTGCCGTGAATGAAAAACAGCCCGGCAGCAGCGCTGCGTGGTATTAGAAAAACGCCTGCAAGCCAGTTTGTGCACGGCCCAGAATCAACGCGTGGACGTCGTGCGTACCTTCGTAGGTGTTCACCACTTCCAGGTTCACCAGGTGGCGGGCAACACCGAACTCGTCGGAAATACCGTTGCCACCCAGCATGTCGCGCGCCATACGAGCGATATCAAG
>NZLH01000267.1 GCA_002694155.1 Pusillimonas sp.
CGACCGGCGACATCGTTTGCCCCGGTTGAGTACAGGAAGTTGCCAGCGAAGGCGCGTAGTTCCGTGCCATTTGTGTCGTTCTTGTCGAACATTTGCAGGGCATCCCAGCGCGCCTGCGGGTTCATGCCCCAGCCTACGTGGCTAACAGCGTAGGCATCGCGATCTTGCCAGGCCTCCATGTAGCTGCGCATCAGTTCGGCGTCCAGGTTGTTGCCTTCGATGCGGGTAACGTAGTCATTTTCGATATGCAAGGTAACAGGCGACTCCAGATACCGCTTGAAGGTTAGATTAACGTCGCCAGTGTTTAACACAAGGGTGCCATTAACCGACCCACTAGACGGGAATGCAAGGCAAAGCCCACCAGGCCAGTGCTGTACCAGGCCCGGGCGGTCGGCGCCGCCCCATACGCCACCAACTTTTGCACCTTCCAGGTTAATGTCCAGCGCAGTTCCTGCGGTTGACGTTACGCGCATTTGTTTGCTTTTTGCCAGCATGCGTACGCCGTTCTTAACCGGCTTGGTTAAATCCAGGCTAGTGGTAAGACGCTCAAGTATTTCCGGGTGTTCATTGCTAACCATAAGTACCCGTGCGCCCGATTCAAGGATGCCTGGCAGTTCTGGTGAATGCAGCAGACCTTCTACCGTAAGGTCTACCACCAGACCAGGGCCCGATAGTGCATTAACAACGGGAGGCATGTTCTGAACGACGTGTGACGCCCCGGTAGAGCGCACCGGGACAGGCGTGGTAACTGGTAAAGATGGAACGCTAATTTGTACAGGGATGGCCCCCATGCGCGCTAGCGCCAGCTCGGCCAGTTGAACGTTAATGGTGCGGCTTTCTGTCTCGCATAGCAAACGCACGATCTCGCCGGGGCTTACCTTGCATTTGTGGAATATTGTTTCGAATGCTTTGATCCACTTTTCTTGTGCTTTCATTTTAAGTCCTTTGATGTCGATTTTATTTTTTAATAAATCGACTAATGAGTCGAATAATAAATATGAATATATGCTCAGTCAAGCGGTTTCAGATGTTCCCGACAAGGGGATATCCCTTAGTTGAATATGCTTTACCTGGTTGTACAGGCATAAAAAAAGCAGGTGCTGAGTGCACCTGCTTGGTTCTGTTGCTAAGGCTATTGTGTTTGCGTTACTTCAGCGCATTCGGAATCCATAAGGATATTTCGGGTACGTAGGAAATAATTACAAGCGAGATGATGTAAACCACGATAAAGGGAATAACGCCTCGTACAACCTTCCCAACCGAAACATTGAAAATGCTGGTGCTTACGAACAAATTCAACCCAAACGGGGGCGTAAACATGCCAATTGCCAAGTTCACCGTCATAATAATACCGAAGTGAATCATGTCGATGCCGGCAGCGACGGCGATGGGCAGCAACAGCGGAACCAGCACCACAATAGCCGAGTTCGGGTCCATGAACATGCCCGCAATAAGCAGAATGACGTTGAGCATCAAAAGAATCATTAACGGGCTCATGTTCCAGCCAGTTAGCGCTTCAACCATCGCGTCGGGTATGTTCTCAATTACCAGAACGACAGAGAACACCGATGCAGCTGCCACAATGGTGAAAATTTTACCGGTCAGTAAAGCGGCTTCGACGGCCACTTCCCAAACACCTTTAATAGACAAATCGCGGTAAATGCAGGTGGTAACAAGTAGGGCATAAATGCTTAATACCATTGAAGCTTCAGTGGGCGTGAAAAAGCCAGAATAGATGCCGCCGAAAATAATAATGGGTGCACCCAGTGTCCAGGCTGCGCTTTTGGTTTCACGCCAAACGGCAGAAGCATCCCATTTACTGGATTCTGAGGTAATAGAGTGACGAACGGCGTACCAAATGCAATAAGCGGTAATAAGGGCGCCAATAAGAATGGCAGGCCCAATGCCGGCAAGAAACAGGTCGCCTACCGAGGCGGATGCCACGGCGCCATAAAGAATCATGGTGATGCTGGGCGGCACAATTACAGCAATGGCGCCCATTGATGTAATGAGGCCAAGTGAAAAGTTTTCGCCGTAGCCGTTTTGACGTAAACCGGGGTAAAGCACTTTCCCAATGCCGGCCACAGTAGCGGTGCTAGAGCCCGAGATAGCACCAAAGACCTCGCTGGCGACAATGGTGGTGACAGGAACACCGCCGGGAACGCGACCCAGCAGGACCGTAACCCAATTTATAAGCCGGTTCGACATGCCACCGCGCACCATAAGTTCAGCGGCAAAAATAAAACCGGGAACGGCCAGGAGCGCATACACATTTAAACTACTGAACATGCGCGAAGCCAGCATATCGGGCGGAATGCCGGCGCCGGTAAGTGTTAAAAGAGCAAAGCCCGCCGACAGAAAAACCAGCCAAAGCGGAAATCCCAGAACCAGCAGGAGGATGACTAGAAGGGTGGCGCCGACAGAAATCATTTTTGGATGCCTTGTTGTATGTTGATAATGTCGGTGGCAGAGTCGGGCTCGTTAGAGCGATTTCGTAAAACGTCGACCCCCCAAAGAAAATAGGCCAGTGCTGTTAGGCCCAGGCCTGCCGGAATAGCGGCGTATGCCAACCAAACGGGAATGTACCCGCTAAGACTCATGTCGTTGAATCGATACGCAGTGTACGAGAAGCCCCAGCCCATGTAGGCGAAATAGCCAATAAGCACAATGCCAAGCAATGCCGAGGCGATGTTGATCAGTTTACGTGCCCAACGGGGGACGTGAGCATAAAAGACGTCGATACTAATGTGTTCATTTCGGCGGGCTAAAACAGCTGCGCTTAAAAATACAGACCAAACCACAAGATATCTTGATACTTCTTCAACCCATGGGTAAGGCATGATGCCAATTTCGCGCAGTGCAACCGAGATAAAGACCGAAAAAATCATGAGCAAAAAGCTAAGGCCCACGAGGAATTTCAGGGCGGCAAAGCATGCGCGATCGATTCTCGAAAACATGCTCGTCGGTGACGACTGAGGAGAGCTTTCAGGGCGAGTCACAATAGTGTCCGAAATGAAGAAGTTGGTTCGTTAATGTTGCCTTGTTAGCAACGAAAGTCAAGAACGCCCCCAAACCTGACAAGGAGAGGGGGCGTTAGCTAGTAACGTGTTACTTGGCGAGTTTCTTGATGTCTTCTTCAAGAAGTTTCAGCATATCCGCTTTGGCAGGGTTTTTCGCTACTTCCGCCCAAACGCCTTCTTTATTCAGTTTTTGAAGCGCAGCACGATCTGCGTCGCTAAGTTCAATAACCGTAAAATTATCGTTTGACGCCAACAGGTTAAGTGCCTCGTTCTGCTCGTCGACATATTCTTGGGTACCCAGTCCTTCGGTTTCTTTACCCGCCTCATCAACAGCCTTTTTCAGGTCGTCGGGCAAAGAGTCGTACCAAGCTTTGCTAACAGCAATGTATTGGGTTAATACGATGTGATTGGTGAGCAACACGTTGGGTGCCTGCTCGTGATACTTCAAACGAACCGTAACCGCAGCCGGTAAATCGAAGCCATCGAGTACCCCCTGTTGAATTGATGTGTAGACCTCGGGCAAGGACATGTGAATTGCGCGCGCGCCCCAGTCGTTCACGGTTTGGGTATGTTCTTGCCCACCAATTGTACGAATACGCTGACCCTGCAGGTTTTCCATTACGCTTTTGCTTTTATCGTATTCGCGCAGGTAAATTTGGTTAGGACCGAGCCCAAATAGGGAAACCACGTGAAAACCGCGTTCGGCAGCTAGTTCTTTAATTTTGTCGCCCGCCTGGCCACGCATAATGTTGGTGATGTTCTCAATTTGTTCTTCGGCGTTATTGCCGGGGAACAGCCATGGCAGCGTTAACACACCGGCTTGGGCTACAAACTGGCTTAGATAGCCGCTGGGGTTAATGTTGCCTTGAATAGAACCCAGCCGCAGCCCACGCATTACTTCGTCGTTGCTGCCCAGCGACCCACCAGAATACAGTTTGCCTTTAATTTTACCGCCCGATTTTTCTTCAACCAGGTCGATAAAGATTTGGCCGCTACGCTCTTGCGCATCGTTGGAGGTGATGTTGCCTACCCGCATTTCATAGGTTCCGGCGGCATGAGCAGTCATGGCCATGGGTGCGGCCAAGCATGCGCTTAGCAAAAGTTTTGTCAAAAGTTTTGTCTTCATTGTCTCATCCTGATTTGGTGATAGGCGGGCTGCCGTGAAGCACGCCAGCCCGTTGGCACGATGCCTAAGCTACTTTGTTGGAAGATTGTTTGGCCGGGCTAAGTGTGTAACCTTCATAGTCGTCTTCCGCGACTTTCAAAATACGCTGGTAGTAGTTGCCTACGCCACCAACATACGGCATGAATACAACGGGCTTGCCGGGGATATTTGAACCATAGAACCATGTGTCTTTCGAGTAGGCGTAAAGCGTTCTATTCGCAGCGTCTGTTACGTGCTCCGTCCAGGCGTCTTGTGCTTCGGGCGTGGCTTCAATTGTGGCGATGCCTTTAGCTTCCATGTATTTCGCGCAATCGGCGACCCACTCAACATGTTGTTCAATTGAGGTCACCATGTTGCTAAATACCGATGGGCTGCCCGGGCCGGCGATAACGAACATATTCGGGAAGCCGTTAATAGTCATGCCCAGATACGTACGTGGCCCGGCTGCCCATTCATCTTTTAGCCGGCGGCCATTACGGCCGGTTGGGTTGATACGATTCATGGCTCCGGTCATAGCATCGAAACCGGTCGCAAAAATAAGAACATCCAGCTCGTATTCTGTGCCGTCTTCAAGCAATACGCCTTTTGGTGTGATGCGTTCAATTGCATTCTTGCGAACATTAACCAGTGATACGTTGTCGCGGTTAAAGGTTTCGTAGTATTCGGTGCCAGAGCATAAGCGCTTCGTACCTATGTATAGTTCGCCCGGCGGGCACAAGGCCTCTGCTGTTTCCGGGTCTTTCACAATGCTGCGAATTTTGTTGCGTACAAATTCTGCGGCCTCGTGGTTTACTTCGGGGTCGGTAAGAATGTCTTTAAAGGCGCGCATCATGTAAAGGCCGCCAAGCTCCCAGCGCTTTTCCAGTTCAGCCCTGCGTTCTTCGTCGGTTACTTCTTTGCCCGACTGATGGTTGCTAACCTGGTTATGACCGAAGCCCGATTGGCGCGCAAATTTACGCCGCTCGGGGTAAGTGGCTTTCCATTCTTGCTCTACATCGGGCTTCATTGGATGGTTTTGCGCCGGCATGGTGTAGTTGGGTGTACGCTGGAACACAAACAAATGTCCGGCCTCTTGCGCAACAATAGGAATAAGCTGCGTTGCAGACGAGCCCGTTCCTATAACACCAACCCGCTTGCCGCTTACGTTAACGCCTTCTTTTGGCCAGTCGCCTGTGTGAAACCATTGTTTCTCGAAGGTCTCCAGGCCTTTCATTGTAGGAACCTGGTGTATCGACAAA
The DNA here is from genome assembly GCA_002694155.1 of Pusillimonas sp. Classification (GTDB taxonomy): domain Bacteria; phylum Pseudomonadota; class Gammaproteobacteria; order Burkholderiales; family Burkholderiaceae_B; genus Neopusillimonas. Next base: position 5,424 of record NZLH01000267.1, read on the forward strand.
ACGCCGGTTGCCATTACCGCGTACTTGGCTGAAAACGTTTCACCTTGTTCGGTTGTAATAATCCAGCGATTTGTGTCTTCGTTAAATGTGGCCTCGGTTACCCGGGTATTTAGCTGAATATCTTTGGCCAGGTCGAAGCGGTCGACGACGTGTTCTATGTACGCCAGAATTTCTGGCTGGCTGGCGTAACGCTCCGACCAGTTCCACTCTTGCTGCAATTCATTCGAGAACGAGAAGGAGTAGTCGAGTGATTCAATATCGCATCGAGCGCCGGGGTATCTGTTGTGGTACCAAGTGCCACCTACACCGCCTCCTGCTTCCAGGGCGCGCACCGACATACCCATTTCACGAAATTTGTAAACGGCGTATACGCCCCCAAACCCGGCACCAACGACAATTGCATCGAAGTGCTGAACAGCTGATTTTTGCTGTTTGTCCTGCATCTAAATGTCTCCTCTGCCTGCGGGGAAGTGCAGGCAGCTGCTTCTATAATAATTTGCTTAAATAGTTCTGATAACTGCAGCAAATAGTACGGTTAACTGACGATTTAGATTAACGCAGGTCTTTCTGGGCGTCAACACCGTGTTTACCTTGATGCGTGTCGACTTATTGGTTGGGTTACGACTTCGGCGAGTTCCAGGAGTCTTGCGCCTCGATGCCATTTGGGGTGAACGTTTCAATAATGGTTTCATAAGTAAAAGAAACGTCTTCCATATGCCCCATGCTTTTGTTAACGGGATCCAGACAATTGGGTACATACTTATGCATTGAGGTGATAACCGCATTCTTTATTTCCACCGTGTAATAAAGCTCTTCTTTACCCTGTGGTGAAATGCGGTAGTACTCAAGTTTCGCATCGGTTAGCTGTTCCCCCGAGGTAAGCGCCTGGAAGAGCTTGGGCGAGGCCTTGTCGATTTCTTTAGTAATGGTTAGCGGCCCGTGAATACGGCGCCCGGTGGGTAGCCCGGTTTGAATAGATTTTGGAATCTCAATCGTATGTTCAACACCTTGAACAAGTATTGTGCCTTCGTGGCCTTTAATTGTGCAACCACCTTCAATTTTTCCTTGAGTCTGACCGCTAAGCGTCAGGTAGCCTGGCATCGGCATGTTACGTGTACTCCTGATATATAAAGCTAATAAATAAAAAACGGCGAAAAGGCAGCTGCTTGAGTCCTACTGAGCAAACCGGCTGGCCGCGGGAAAATCGATACGGGCAAGTTGTTGTAAAGCATTTTGCTGCAATTGTTGGTAGTTTCCACGACGTTGCGTGTCGTTGAAAACGTCGGTGTTAGCTAATGCCTGCTTGCATGCTTTAAGCACCGATTGCAACGCTTGTGCGGTTAAGGCGGGCTCCCACTCAGCCAAATTCCGGGATTCGCAATCGTAGACGATGGGTTGCGCCAGCGGGATTGGGTCGGCGCTACCATTTACGCTCATGAACAGTTCAAGCAAAGCAATTCGGGCCCGGAACTGATCGCGCCCGCTGAATGTTGATTGAATCATATCCTGATAAAGCTGCATTGCCTGGTCATGCTGCCCGTCGCCTGCGGCGGCCCGAGCTTGTTGCCGGGTCTTCTCGAAACTGTCTGTTGCTGCCGCACCGCTATTCATTGCGCGACAGTCGGCAAGCCATTGGCGCGTATCGTCGCTGGCAAATGGCGTGCCATCGGAAAACGTCAGGTACTCTAATTCTGGTAAGCGTTCCGTAAACGAAAGCACATTTTTGATGACCGCCTGCCGCATTCGCGCACCTTGTGTACCCAGCATCTCATAACCCCGGGCAGACTGATAATCGAGGTCAAGCCAGAATGGAAACGCGAGAATGCGTGATTCGCAAAACTCAATCATGCCTTCAGCATTGCCTGCGTCGCAAATGGTTTGGAAAGCGTCCAGGATGGGTGCAGGAGGCGGGTTTAAAGATGTTGTTCCGCTGACTGCGGGTGGGGCCGATAGCAGGGTAGTCCGCGCTGCGAAGCGGCTTAGTTCGATAAGCAATGGATGAAGACGATCGATATTAATCAATGCACTGCTAATGTGCCCCAGCGCATCTGAAATAGGATGCAGTGCCTGAGAAATATCGTCGAGCGTTGATAGCTGATCGGGTGAAGTGAGCGCAGTAACAATTGGCGCGGTGGGGTTGGTTGATACAGCGGCAGCACGTTGTGGCGCAGACGTTGCTGTGGAAGCGGCGCTTGTATCGTTGGCGCTGTGGTTTGGTGCGTCGTTGGCTGCGTTCGACTCTGCCGCAGTAGTGCCGTTTGCGTTATTTTCGTTACCTGCGTCGGGTATGACGTCAAGTCTTTTTAGTTGCTGAACGAAGTTAAGCAAAGGTGGCGCATCGGGGTCTCGCTCGGCTAAACCACTATCCATGCGGGTTGCCGCATCAACCATTCGCGCACGTGTGGCCGAGTCAATGGCGGGAAGCTCGTTTCGTTCAAGCCAGTTTGAGGCCCGTTCGGTCCACCACGACAAAGCATTTCGACGACCACGCAAACGTTTAAGGGAAGGAAAGGCGGTTTCCCAAAAATTCTCGATAAGGCCAGCCTGTAGCTCGAGCCCGGCTTCAAGGCCTTCCAATCCATGACGCTCCATCCATGCGGCACTTACCCACGCTGCGAGCATGAAATCTTTGGTCTGGCTGCTTAGCAAATTTGCACCCTGCTGTTCAACCAGCGCCCAGTCGATCGGAGAAGCGCCAGACAGGCTGGTCATCTTCTCTATTTCAGCGGCAATGGCCTCATAGCTTTCGGTAGCGCGCGCTTCTTCGCCCGCCGGAGCGCTTTCTGAAATCGGTGTCAGCAGCGGCGTAACATCAATACTCATGACAGCAGTGAAATGACGTGAACTTCTTCCAGTTGCCCTTCAGGTAAAGCGCCGACAGCCAGATAGTTGGGTTTGCCTTCAATGCGCACGTAGTAACTTTGCTCCGGCGTAAGGGTGTTCTGTAGCCCCCACGCATCAAACGCAAGATTGCCGATATCGAACTTGAGGCCTTGTATTTCGTATTCGTTAACGCTGCGTTCTGGCAGTGACCCGGCCGGCCCCGTGGCATGGAAACTGATGCTTGCGTCGTTGCCTGAAACACCCACTAATGCGCCGGCTGATGTTTCATTCGGCGCAGGATGGACTTCCAGCCACACACCCAAGCGTTCTTGTGCATAAAGCCCAAGGCGTGCGGGCCATTTGGGCGCAACTGGCGCATGAGCCCGGGCGACGGCCCTGGCAGGCCA